>JAADDU010000030.1 GCA_013153755.1 Campylobacterota bacterium
GTTATTCTACCCTCTAAGTCTGTCTGACTTATTATCATGCTACCTTCAAAAACATACTCTTCATCTATTGGTACTACTTTGTTCATGGATAAACCTTATATTTACAAAATATTATTTACATAAATATATCATAATAGAAGCTAATTTATTCTTAGAAGTAAATATTTTTAATTGTTTTTGCATCTTTTGGGTTTAAAACGACACTTATTTCTTCTAAATCTACTTTTTTAAGAGCTTCAAATGTTCCAAAATGATTTAAAAGCTTTTTAATTTTTGCCTCAGAGATACCTTTTAGTGTTAAAAGTTTACTCTCTTTATCTAATTTTAATTTAGTTTTTTTATGAAAATTTATGGCACATCTATGAGCTTCATCTCTTAAATTTTGAACCCATTGAAGTCTTTTATCTGAATTTTTTAGTTTAAAAAAATTGTTTTTTGTATGTATTATGTCATTTGCTTTACCTTTTGCACGATGAGCTTTTGCATCTATCTTTTCTTTACTAATTGCTATAACATCTAAAAACACACCATAAGATTCCAGTATTTCAAAAGCCAATTTTAAAAGTGTGGAACCACCATCTAAAACCCATAGGTCTGGAGGTGAATTTTTTGAAAAACTTTCCACTCTCCTAGTTAAAGTTTCTCTCATTTGAGCATATTCATCTTTTGCTTTTAGATGGTAAGTTCTGTAACTTTTTTTATCAAAAACACCATCATCAAAAACAACCATAGCTCCAACAGTTGCTACACCTGCCAAGTGAGAGTTATCAAATACTTCAACTCTTTTTGGAACTCTATTTAACATAAATAACTCTTTTATAGTTTTTAACAAGGTTAAATCATATGTTTTTATATCTTTTTTCAACAACTCTTTAGCATTTAAGATTGCTAAATTTATAAGCTCTTTTTTCTTGCCTTTTTGAGGAACCAAAATTGAGGCTTTCTTTTCAAAAAGATTACTTAAATATTTTTCAATGCTATCTATATACTTAAACTTAGATGCAACTAAAATAGGAGCTATAATAGGAGGCTTTTGTTTTGAATAAAAATCTAATAAAACTCTTTGATAAAGCTCATCCTCATCATACCCCTCATTTAGTGTTATATAATTATGTGTTGAAGATATTATTTTACCTTTTCTCATAAAAATTCTAACAACAACAGCTCTATGAGAAGAATTTTGTAATACAAAAATATCATAATTTTCATTAGTAGCAAAATCTATCTCACTCTTAATCTCCGAACGCAAAATCCTCTCACATCTATCTCTAAGCTCTCCTGCCTCTTCAAAACGAAGTTCTTGTGCATAAAAATTCATCTTATTTTTAATCTTTTGTATAAGTAGATTTTTATTTTCTATAAGTTTTATAGCTAAATCAACCTCCTTTTTATATACCTCATCAGAGACATCTAACTCACAAGGGCCAAAGCATTTGTCTATTTGATGATATAAACAAAGCTTTTTCGATTTTAATGAGCCTTTTTTTTGAACAAGCTTACAAATCTCATATATAGAATCTAAAATATCTCTAGCACCAACAGAATATGGCCCAAAATACTTTATGCTTTTTGATGTTAAGATTTTTCTTGTTATATCAAAGCGTGGGTATTTTTGAGACTTATCTATATATATGTATGGGTATGTTTTATCATCACGAAGTAAAATATTATACTTTGGATTTAACTGTTTTATAAGTGAATTCTCAAGTATAAGAGCATCATGTTCTGAATTTACTACTATATAGTTCATAGATGCAGTCTGTTTTATCATCTTCGTAATTCTCAAAGAGAGATTTGGGTTTGGTTTCAATTCAGGAGTAAAGTTAAAATAACTTTTTACCCTTTTTTGTAAGTTTTTTGCTTTACCTATATAGAGTAAATTTTTATCCTCATCAAAGTATTGATATATACCAGCAGAAGGTGGTAGTTGTTTTATGGTATCAATTAGTTTCATTTTTAACTTTTATAATCTCTTGTATAGAATCTACAAGGGATTTTAGTTTTTCATCTTTTATCTCATTTTGAATCTGACCTGTTGCTCTTTCATGATACTTTAGATTATGTGTTTGAGTAGTATAAATATTAAAATCAACTTTTGGTTTATGGTCTGTATATACAATAACATCTTTTATAGTTATATCTAAACACTCACAAAACTTATCAGATTCTAAAATCATAGGGGAGTTTAAAATCATTTTAATCGTATTTATAATATTATCTTTATCGTATTTATTTAATGTAGCAGAGATTACAAAGTAAAGTTTGTCATTGTTTATATAAGCATATTTGATATTTTTTTGTATACTTTGAAGTAAAGCAGAAGTTAGTCTTTTGATACATTTATATTGTAAAATTTTTTGATATTGGGGTTTATGTTGAAGAGAATTGATAATCTGAGTAACATTTTTCATCTGTTTATTATAGCATCGTTTATATTAAGTATGAGTGGGTGTGGATATAAAGCACCACCATATTACAAACAAAAAGCACCAAAAGGTGATAAAAATGTTAAATTTATTATAAAAGAACCAACAAATAAAAGTGAGGACAATTAAAAGTATGCAATATGATGTGATAATTATTGGAGCAGGTGTTGCAGGACTCTATGCAGCATCGCATCTACCAAAAGAAAAAAAAGTTCTTATCATAAATAAAAGAGAAACATTTAAATGTAACAGTTTCTATGCACAAGGTGGTGTAGCATTATCAAAAGATGAAGAGGATATACCTCTTCACATAAAGGACACTTTAGAAGCAGGAGCCGGACTTTGTGATGAAGATGCAGTAAAAGTTTTAAGCCATAATTCAAGAGAGGTTATTGATGAGTTAATAGACAGTGGTTTTGAATTTGATAAGGATGAAAATGGAGAGCTTCTTTATACAAAAGAAGCAGCACACTCTACTCATAGAATTTTACACGCTGGAGGAGATGCAACTGGTAGATATATGCACTACTTTTTGTTACAACAAAACACCCATCCAATGTTGGGTAACGCAAGAGTTGTTGACTTACTTATAAAAGATGGTGTATGTTATGGTGTAACCGTACTAGACCACCGTGAAAGTAAAAACATCTATGCATCTAATGTCATCATAGCAAGTGGGGGCGTTGGTTCATTGTTTGAGTATCATACAAATGCACCATGTATAAGCGCAGATATGCAAGGGCTTTGTATATTAAAAGGTATAGAGTTACAACATATGGAAATGATGCAATTTCACCCAACAGTGTATGTAAATTCAAAATATGCACAAAAACAGCTTTTAACTGAAGCACTAAGAGGGGAAGGTGCTACTATAGAAGATGAAAACCGTAAAAGATTTTTATTTGATTATGATGAAAGAGGTGAACTAGCTTCAAGAGATATAGTAAGCAAGGCTATATATGACTATACAAAAAGAACTAACTTAAAAGTTTATCTAAACTTTCAAAATTTTGAACACAACTACTTTACGCATAGATTCCCTAATATATGTAAAAATTTAAAAGATGCCGGTTTTAATTTACCAGAACAAAGAGTACCAATATCCCCTGCTTTTCATTATGCTATAGGTGGTATAAAAACTAATCTTAAAGGTAAAATTCCTAATATAGATGGTTTATATGCTGTTGGAGAAGTTGCATCTGTTAGAGTGCATGGAGCAAATAGACTTGCTTCTAACTCTCTTTTAGAAGGTTTGGTTTTTGCTAGAGAAGCTGTACGAGATATATTGAAAAATACTCAAACTAAAGAAATGGTGTGTTTTGAAGTTAGTGATGAAGTTATGAGTTTTAAAGATGATAAAACTAAAAAAAATCTACTTCGCCAAATAATGTGGGAAAATGTCTCTATAGTTAGAACAAAAAGTGGATTAAATGAAGCATTAGAGCAAATTAATGCTCTTTTAAATGAAAATATTGGTAAACTATTAAAGTTTAGATTGTTAACAGCTAAAGAGATTGTGCTTTCTGCATTAAAACGAGACAAATCTTTAGGTGTTCACACAATACAAGAGGAGAAATAATGGAACATGAAGCAATAAATCTTGCAACAACTTGGGTAGGATGGTTAAGTTTAGCTGTCTTTGTTATAGCTTACTATTTTATAGCTACAGAAGAAAAATATGAGGTAAACAAAGCAAAACCAGCACTATTTGCAGGAACATTTATGTTTATGCTTATTGGTATATATTATGCTATAAATGGAATGAATCCAGATCCATTACATGATGAGCTAAAACATCTTATACTTGAGATAGCTGAGATATTTTTCTTCTTACTTGTTGCTATGACATTCATAGAAACACTTATAGAAAGAAGAGTTTTTGATTTAATGAAGTTTAAGCTTGTATCTAAAGGATACACATATAAAAAATTATTTTGGTTAACTGGTATTTTAGCTTTTTTCATATCTCCAGTTGCAGATAATCTAACAACTGCACTTATACTATCAACTGTACTTTTTACTATTGACAAGAAAAATCTTGCATTTTTAGTTCCGGGTGCAATAAATATTGTAGTTGCGGCAAATGCTGGTGGTGCGTGGTCTCCATTTGGTGATATCACAACACTTATGGCTTGGACTGCTGGAAAAGGTGAGTTTGTTGATTTCCTATTCTTATTCCCTGCATCTATACTTGGTTGGGGTGTAACTGCATTTTTACTTTCTAAATCTATTCCAGATGGTCAACCACCTTTTGATGCAGAGTCTGAAGAAAAACCAGTAGTTGCAGATGGTGGTATGGGTGTTGTATATCTTGGTATTGCTACTATTATCACTGCTGTTTTAGGTCATCAATTTTTTCATTTTCCAGCAATGTGGGGAATGATGTTTGGTATGTCTGTTCTTAAGCTTTATGCTATACATTTAGAAAAATCAGGGCAAAACGGA
Organism: Campylobacterota bacterium; assembly: GCA_013153755.1. The sequence goes on from JAADDU010000030.1 coordinate 4,872, forward strand.
TTTAACATTTATGTTAATATGCAAAAAGTTGAAAATGACACTCTACTTTTCTTCTTTGGTATCCTTTCTGCTGTTGGAGCATTACACTTTTTAGGCTTTTTACATTATATTCATGATTTATATGGAATACTTGGTTCAACTGCTGCAAACATTGGTGTTGGTTTCTTATCTGCTATAGTTGATAATGTACCTGTTATGAGTGCTATCCTTAAATCATCTCCAGATATGGATATAGCTCAATGGATGCTTGTTACTATGACTGCTGGTGTTGGTGGGAGTCTTATCTCTTTTGGTTCTGCTGCTGGTGTTGGTGTTATGGGAAGATTACATGGTATATATACTTTTGGAAGTCACATGAAACACTCTTGGACAATCTTAGTAGGTTATATCGTTTCTATTTGTATCTGGTATGTTCAATTTGAGATAATGGGGCTTTACTAATAAACACTAAATTAATCTAATTTATTGTATCCTTTCATTAACGAAAGGGTACAAAACCCTCACTCAAATATCAAAACATTTTTTTAAAGGTATCTAATATGACAAATGTAAGTATCATAGTTTTAGATTTCGGTTCTCAATACACTCAACTTATCGCTCGTCGTCTTCGAGAAGACAAAATTTATTGTGAAATTCTTCCATACCATACATCTGTAGAAGAGATAAAAGCAAAAAATCCTAAAGGTATCATTCTTAGTGGTGGCCCTTCATCTGTTTATAATGAAGATGCTTATGAAGTAGATCAAGGTGTTTACAAAATGGGTCTTCCTATCCTTGGTATCTGTTATGGTATGCAACGCATTGCAGTTGATTTTGGTGGTAGCGTTATCCGTTCTGACCATCACGAATATGGAAAAGCTGAATTAAAAATAGAAACAGATTCTCCACTTTTAGCTGATTGTGATGATAACCGTATCGTATGGATGAGTCATAGTGACAGAGTTGATGAGCTTCCAGAGGGCTTTACACCTATAGCAACAAGTGCAAATTCTCCTTATGCAGCTATAGCAAATGAGGAAAAAAGAGTTTATGCTATGCAGTTTCACCCAGAAGTAAATCACTCTGAAGAGGGTTACTTGATGCTTAGAAACTTCGCAAAAAATATTTGTGGGGTAACTGAAAAATGGAAGATGGAACACTTTTTAAAAGAGCAAATTAAATCTATAAGAGAAAAAGTCGGTGATGGTAAAGTACTTTGTGGTTTAAGTGGTGGAGTTGATAGTTCTGTTGTTGCTGCTATGCTTTATGAAGCGATAGGTGATCAACTTATCCCTGTTTTTGTAGATAATGGACTTTTAAGAAAAGGGGAAAGAGAACAAGTTGAAGAGGTTTTTAAAATCAATCTAAAAACTCCACTTATAACTGTAGATGCAGTAGATAACTTTCTTGGAAAACTAGCTGGTGTAAGTGACCCTGAACAAAAAAGAAAAATCATAGGTCATACTTTTATAGAAGAGTTTGAAAAAGAGGCTAAAAAACATGATGGTATTAAGTTCTTAGCTCAAGGTACACTTTATCCTGATGTTATTGAGTCTATCTCTGTAAATGGTCCATCTGAAGTTATTAAGTCACATCACAATGTTGGTGGACTTCCTGATTGGATGGATTTTGAGCTTATAGAACCACTTAGAGAACTTTTTAAAGATGAAGTTCGTAAAATCGGACTTGAACTTGGACTTCCAGAAGGTATGATAAATCGCCATCCATTCCCTGGACCAGGTTTAGCTATACGAATTATGGGTGATGTAAATCCAGCAGATTTAGATTTACTTCGCGAAGCTGATGTTATACTTTTAGATGAGCTTAAAGCTAGTGGGTATTATGCTAAAACTTGGCAAGCGTTTGCAGTTTTATTAAATGTAAAAAGTGTTGGTGTTATGGGAGATAATCGTACTTATGACAATACAGTTTGTGTAAGAGTTGTTGAAGCTGTTGATGGTATGACTGCTACATTTGCTCACTTACCACACGATTTGCTTGAGAGAATCAGTAGAAGAATTATCAATGAAGTTGATGGAATCAATCGTGTAGTTTATGACATAAGTTCTAAACCACCAGCAACGATAGAATGGGAATAATATAACTTAGATGCAGAGAAAAACATATCTATTTTCTATATCTTCTCATAAAGATGCGATAAGTGTAAATTCTTTAGATATTAAGTTTTTTAAGCCCAATATAGATTTTAAAAAATATGATTATCTTATAATCACTTCAAAGCAAACTAGTGAAGCACTTAAACAATATCAAACTAATGAATATCTAAGTATACCTGCACTTTGTGTATCTAAGCAAAGTGCATTATCTTATGAAAAACTTGGTGGAAAAATTTTAGATATTGGTGGTGGTTATGGAGATAATCTAGTAGCAAAAATCAAAAGCTACTCAAAAGATACAAAGTGGCTATATTTAAGGGCTAAAACCATTGCATCTAACTTTGTAGATATATGTAAAGATGATGATTTTTTTATAGATGAAAAAATCGTATATGAAAGTGATTGTTCCCAAGAAATTCAAAATATAACAGTTGAAAATAATGCAATACTAATTTTCACCTCCCCTTCTAGTGTAAATTGTTTTTTAAAACAACATACTATACATAACTCACATAGAGTTATTATTATTGGCAAAACAACAGCAAAATCTTTACCAAAAAATATAAAATATACCATCTCAAAAGAAACAACTATTGAGAGTTGTATACAAGAGGCTATAAGTCACTATTAACTCACTTTTATGTAATATACTTAAAGAACTTTAATCTAGGATTTTTAATGAAATTTTTTATGCTATTTACTATTATACTTTTTTTCACAACAGTTGAAGCCTCTTATCTAAGAAGTATTCGATTAGAATCTTTTAACACAAAAGATACTGCATTATTAGCTCAAAAAAAACTTATAGAGTATGCTAATAAAAATGAAACTATCTCTAATCTACAAAAAGAACTTAATTTTGAATACAAGGTTATAAAAGTTGGTAAATATTATATGACTAGTATTGAGCCAATAAATGACAAAGATGCAGTGCAAACCATTTTAAAAACTATACATAATAGATTTCCAACTTCATATCCAAGAAAATTAAAATCAACTCCTTCAAAAGTAATAAAAAAAGAAATACAAGAACAAGAAATCATAAAAAAAACAGCCCCTGTACAAATTAAAAAAGTTATACCTATCCCAGAAAAGCAAAAAGAAAATATCCAGATTATAAAAACTCAACCATTACAAAAATATAAAACACAAGAGCAAAAGGTGCAAATAGATACACCGATATCTCCATTAGTAAAAAACAACATTCCAGCAAAAACATACGATACATGGTATTATGCTCTTTTAGGAGTACTCGTTTTAATGCTACTAATTGCAATAAGATTTTTATTTAAACTAAAAAGGGAAAAAGAAACTTATGTAGATAAAAATCTAATAAATATTGAAAAAATAGCATATCTAAAACTTGAACTTGAAAATAAAGACAAGGTTCTTTCTAATGCTACACATGAGTTAAGAACACCAATGACTGCGATTATGGGTCTAACTCACATCATCCTAGAAAGTGATTTAGCAAAACAGCAAAAAGAGTATATACAAAAGATAGAAAATAGCTCTGAAAATATGCTAAAAATTATAAATGATATACTAGATCTCTCAAAGATTCAAGCTGGAAAATTAAAGATTGAAAAAGCCGAATTTAATATCAATGATATACTAGAATATGTATTAAATACTATATCTATAAAAGCAAAAAACAATCATATATCTATCTTAATGAATATAGGTAATGATGTCCCATCTTTACTTGTTGGAGACTCATTTAGGTTAGGTCAAGTTCTTATAAATTTACTCTCAAATTCTGTCAAGTTCACAAAAGATGGTGAAGTCTCTTTAAAAGTTGAAAAACTATCTAGTCATGGTGACCATATAAAATTAAAATTTATAGTCTCAGATACTGGTATAGGTATGACAGAAAAACAGTTACAAAATTTATTTCAATCATTTCATCAAGCAGAAGATTCAACAACACGGGAGTATGGTGGTACTGGTCTAGGTCTCTCAATCTCAAAACAACTCATAGAGATGATGGATGGAGATATAAAAGTAACTAGTCAAAAAGATGTTGGAACTACATTTGTTTTTAGCATTAATTTTAACTTAAAAGATTCACAAAATAAACGACAATATCGTCTCCCTTCTGCATCTTTACTTAATAAAAGAATTTTAATTGTTGATGAATCAAGTAAAAATGTTATCTCTCTCATTAGATCTTTAGGTTATTTCAATTATAAAACACATTCTATACCATCTTTTGAAAAAGCCATACTAGAACATACTATAAAATTTGACATAATCATTATAAACCAAGCTAACCTTACAACTTTAGCGATTAAAAAGATAAAAGAGATACAAAAAAAGGATAATTCTAAGATAGTTATACTCAGTGAACTTTATAGTATCATTAGTACCAAATCTTTAGAAGGACTACAAATAGGGGCATATCTCAAAAGTCCATTTACACAACAAAATATCTTAAATATGATTACAGAACTTTATGTAACTAAAAATTTAGATAATCGTTCAAGAAAGAAAAAATTTAAAGATAAACTAAAAGAATTAAGTAACAAAAAGATTCTTGTAGCAGAAGATAATGAAGTAAATCATAAAGTTATCGCTGGTCTTTTAGCACATACAAGCATAGAACTTACATTTGTTGAAAATGGTAGAGATGCGATTATGCTACTTAATGATAATATTAAATTTGATATGATACTTATGGATATAAATATGCCTATTTTAGGTGGTTATGACGCTACAAGAGAGATAAGAAAAAATAGTAATTTTGACAATATACCTATCTTTGCATTTAGTGCTGATGTAACTGATGAGGCAGTAAATAAAGCTTTAGCCTCTGGGATGCAAGGGCATATATCCAAGCCTATTATAGTTGATATATTTTATAAAAAAATCTTTGACACATTAAATATACCTATATCATATAGTAATCATAAAAGCATAGCTCCTATACCACAAAAACAAAAAAATAATTTCAAGGAGCTATCTATATCTGCTGGATTAGAAAGATGTAACAATGATAAAGAATTTTATGAACTTATCTTAAAAGACTTTAAAAAAATGTATATAAAATCACCTCAAAATCTTGAGAGATTATGTAAAGAAGCAAATTTCAAAGAGGCAAGACATATGGCGATGGACATAAAAGATATAGCACTAAATATAGGTGCCTATAACCTCTGTGAAAGTGCTGCAACAATGGAATATGAATTTGAAAAAGCTTCAAGAAGTAAATGGGTAGAGTTGATTAATTTATATGCAAAAAATCTTCAAAAGCTTTTTATAGATATAGATAAGTATATAAACAAAGTATAATTACTCTTCATCTATATACTTTTGTTTTATCCTTTTTATCGCTCTTTTAAAACCTGATGCATTTAAAGAATACTTATCTACAAGGTTAAGTGCCTTTTCTATTGAGTACTCACTTAACTGTTCTTTAACATTTATGGCAGTTCTAACAATTTGAAGTGCGTGTACCATATCAACCATACTATCTGGTATTTCATGTTCATTATCTAGATATTTCATAGATTCAGAAAAGCTATCATTTAGATGCAAATGTTTGAAAATCAATGCATTTATCTGAGCACTTGTCATCATAGTATGCATATTTTCTACATAACCTATATCTTCATAAGTATTTAAATCTTCTAAAAAATCATCTTTTAGTTTTTTATCCAAGATATCATGTGCTATTAAAATTTTTCCTATTTCCATTAGAAATGCTATAGGTGTCATACTTCTTGCTAAACCTATATCAACACCCATATACCATTGAAATATCAATTCACTTTGCATTGAACTAATTTTAGAAAATTCACTTGTAGATATATCGTACGGTGTCATATCAACATCAAAACTTCTTTCAATACTAGATGCTAAAACAATAGACCTAATTTGTATAGAACCAAATAGGGTTACAGCCTGAAGAATTGAAACAATGTTTTTTGAAAAACCATAATATGGTGCATTTACTTTAGCTAAAATATCTGTCATCAAAGATGGGTCAGTTTCGATAATACTTACAATATCATCTATATTAGGTTCTCCTTGTGCAAATAATTTTTCTATCTCAATTACTGATTCTGGAAGAGGAGGAAGGGACTCAACTCGAGCGATAAGTGGAATGTAAGACATATGACACCTTTAGTTATAATTTTTTAATTTTAGTATTATATATAAAGATAGCTAAAATTAAATCAAGTTACTCTTTAGTATAATACATAAATAGTCTGAGTAGTTCGATATATCGTAAATATGAGGGTTCTACATTTTCAAATCGTGAACAAGTAGAATTCTTGTGTGTCGGTGCTATCGCTTGAGATATGTTAACTCTGTCGAGATAATGCCGCCGTTAGAGAATTCTCTCTTCACCCAAATTCGGCTTTTAGAACCAAGCCAGATACGAAACGGCTACTTGGGCTATCTTCATCGATAACCAACATATATAAAATCGGAGAATTTATGAAAATACTAATATTAGGTGCAGGTGGTAGAGAATATTCTATTGCTAGAGCAATTTTAAACGAAGATCAAGAACATCAACTTTTTTTTATGCCAGGAAATGGTGCTACAGAAGATTTAGGAACAAATTTAGATATAAAAGATTATAACCTTTTAGCAGATTATGTAAAGAACAATAAAATAGAATTAACTATAGTAGGTCCAGAAGCTCCTCTAGTGGATGGTGTTGTAGATATTTTTAAAGCAAAAGATTTAACTATCTTTGGACCAAGCAAAGAAGCAGCTCAACTTGAAGGCTCAAAAGTATATATGAAAAACTTTTTAGCAAAGTATAATATTCCAACTGCAAGATATATAGAAACTTCATCTATTGAAGATGCTTTTAAATTTACAGATACACTTACAGCTCCAATAGTAGTAAAAGCAGATGGACTTTGTGGTGGTAAAGGTGTTATCATAGCACAAAACCATGATGAAGCAAAAAAAGCAATAAGTGAGATGCTTAGTGGTAAAAGCTTTGGTAATGCTGGACTAAAAATCATAGTAGAAGAGTTTCTAGATGGTTATGAACTTAGTATGTTTGCAGTTTGTGATGGGGAAGACTATATTTTATTACCAGCAGCACAAGACCATAAAAGACTACTAAATAATGATGAGGGACCAAATACTGGTGGCATGGGTGCTTATGCTCCAACACCACTTGTAGATGAAACACTTTATCAAAAAGTAAAAGACAGAATTATACGACCAACATTGGATGGTATGAAAAGAGAAAATGCACCTTTTGAGGGTGTTTTATTTATAGGGATTATGGTTGTAAATGGTGAGCCAATTACTCTAGAATTCAATGTTCGCTTTGGAGATCCTGAGTGTGAGATACTTATGCCACTTATGACTTCAAGCGTAAGTGATATGTTTTATAAAGCTGCTACAAATAAACTTAAGGAGATTGATGTAAGTTTTTCTTCGCAATTTGCAGTAGGTGTTGTTATGGCTAGTGAAAATTATCCATATTCAAGCTCAAAACCAGCCGAAATTATTTTGGATGCAACACATCATCAAGAGATAGAAAATAATACTCATATTTCTTACGCCGGTGTAAGTAAAGAAGATGGTATTTTATATGCAAATGGTGGTAGAGTTTTAGTTTGTGTAGGGCTAGGAGACACTATAAAACAAGCTAGGGATAGGGCATATCTTAGATGTGGTCAAGTCCATTTTGCTGGTAAAAAAATAAGAACAGATATAGCTTATCAAGCTCTTTAAAAAGTTATAAAAAGTGGATGAAAATATTCAAAATACCCTTCATAGAGAGGGACTTACATTAGCAACAAATAAAAAAAGAGCCTTGGCTTTTTTTATAGATGATATGCTTTTATCACTTCTACTTATCATAGCTTTATGGGATTCTTTTTCTAAAGCTGTAACAGTAGAAGAGATGATAAATCTTACAAATAGCTTTATCTTAGAATACATGATAATGAAAATTATCTATCAAGCTTTTTTTGTTATGAAATATGGAGCTTCTATAGGTAAGATTATGATGAAGATAAAAGTTATAGAAGTAAATACACTTCAAACACCAAATGTTATAGCATCTTTAAATCGTGCTATTTTTCGTGTGATATCAGAACTCATATTTTATCTAGGTTTTTTATGGGGATTACTAAATCCACAAAAACAAACTTGGCATGATAAAACATCAAGAACTTTGGTTATAGATGCTTAAATTTTTAACTCTAATTAGTATCTTTGGTACATTATTACTTGCTACTGACAAAATTGCTATATATGCCACAAATATACTTTCAAAAGATTCTAGAGTAGAAGCTTCTGGAGAGGTTGTTGTGGTTTATAAGGACTACTACCTTAGTTCAAATAGAGCTATTTATGATAAAAAAACAGGAATTCTTGAACTATTTGAAGATATCCGTATAAATCAAGATAAAAACTACAAACTACTTGGTAACTATGCTAAGGTAAATATATCTAAAAAAGAGCGTTCATTTAAACCATTTTTTATGCTTGAAAAAAAATCAAAAGTTTGGATAAGTGCTGATGAGGGGTGTGCATCTGATAACAACTTTAGCATACAAAGTGGAATGATTAGTGGATGTAATCCTAACAATCCCCTTTGGAAGATGCACTTTTCATCATCTACATATAATTCAGATACAAAATGGCTAAATATATATAATGCAAGAATATACATATACGATATCTTACTTTTTTATACACCATACTTTGGTTATTCACTAGATACAACAAGAAGAACAGGTTTGCTTACCCCTTCTGTTGGGACATCTTCACAAGAAGGGTTTTACTACGAACAACCCATTTATATAGCTGAACAAAACTGGTGGGATTTAGAGTTAAAACCACAAATAAGAACAAATCGTGGTTACGGTGGATATTCAAAATTTAGATTTGTAGATTCTACAATCTCAAAAGGTGAATTTACTACCGGTTATTTTAAAGAATATAATAAATATTTTCTTCTACATAACTTAGCAAATGACAAACATTATGGTTATAATTTTTTATATAGCAACAATGATGTTATAAACCAATGGTTACATACAAAACTAGAAGGTCAGTCCGGTATCTATATGGACTTAAATAGTATGAATGATGTTGACTATATAAATCTTTCAACAAATGATACAACAACTAATATAACTTCAAAACAAGTACTCTCTAGAATAAATATATTTTATAATGGTGAGAACAACTACTTTGGAGTATATTTTAAATATTATAAAGATTTAACTAAAGATAATAATGAGGACACTATACAAAAGCTTCCAACATTTCAATACCATAGATATATGGACACTATACTTAAAAATCATATAATCTATAACATGGATATACAATCAACAAATATATATAGATATGCAGGAAAAAGAGCGATACAAACAGATTTAAATATACCTATAACACTTCAAAAAAGTTTTTTTGATGAATATTTAAACACATCATATAAAGCATATATTTATGGACAATATTCAAAATTTGATGGGGAAGAAGAAATACCTACAGATGAATATAAAAATGGATATTTTGCAAGATACTATCATATACTCTCTGCATCTACAGATCTGACAAGAGCTTTTGATGAAGTAACACATACTATGAGCTTTGGAGCTACATATACAGTTGGTGGTTCAGAATCTAAAAATGGGTACTATCAAGATAACGAAAACTTTTGTGAAGATAAGAACAACCAAAACACACCACAGTGCGAATTTTATAATGTATCAGATATAGAAGAAAAATTAGAACTAAGTTTTACACAATATTTTTATAATATATCTGGAAAACAAATTTTTTATCATAAATTAGCTCAAAATATTTCTTATGGCAATACTAAAAATAAAATAGGCGAACTTGAAAATGAACTTGATATTCAGATAAATAACTATATAAATGTATACAACAATATGTTTTATAATTTTGATGAACATAAATTTTCAAAAATTTATAATAGACTGACTTTTAAAAACAATAATCTTGAAATATATCTTTCACACCTTTACAAAAATAGCTTTTTACAACAAAGTGATACATATTCTCCATTAACAAGCTATATCACATCAAGTGCAAGTTATACTTATGATTCACACTACTCATATAGTATGAGGTTTGATTATGATTTAGAAACAAGTTTAAGAAAAAGTATAGAAGTTGGTTTTTTGTATAAAAAAAGATGCTGGGATTTTGGTTTAAAATATTTAGAAAACAATAGACCTGTACTTACAGAAAACGGTTCTACTTCCATATACGATAGATACTTGTATTTTACTGTTACACTAAAACCTATAATGGAATCTGGTAGTGGTTCTTTGTTTGACTGGAAATTACCTAGTGCTTTTTAATGGATATGATTAGATGAAAAGATATAAACACATACTTAAAAACCGTCAAGATGCAGCTCAAAAGCTACAAGAAGTGATTCCTATGCAAAGGCTCAAAGATGAATTATGGAAAATTGTTGCAGTTTCAAATGGTGGGTTAGAGCTTGCAAAGCTTATAAGCAATCAATTACCAAATGAGGTAGATATACTATTTTCTGAAGCTATTGTAGCCCCACATAATTCTGAATGTGAGATAGCAAGAGTAACAGAAACAGATGAAATAGTAATAAATGAAAAACTAGTAAAAGCTTTTGAAATACAATATGATTATATTTATGGACAAGCACAAAGAAAACATGAAGAAAAGCTTTTAAGCTATATATACAAATACAGGAAAGGAAAAGCATTCTCATCTATGGAAGATGAAATAGTCTTACTTGTTGATGAAGGAAGTGAAACAGGATTAAAATTCATGAGTGCATTAAAAACAATTTTGAGCATGAAGCCAAAAGCTGTTTATATTGCTGTTGGTGTATTACCAAATGATACACTAGAATTATTAGAACCATTTGCTGATGATATTTTTTTTCTTTATAATATAAATGATTATGTTGAAACATCACTATACTATGAAGAATTAGAAGAGATTAATGAAGAAAAAATAGAAAATTACTTAGGAGAAGAAAAATGAAATATGATGTAAAGTTGGAATTAAAAAATAGAGTTGAAGAATACTCATTTAAAGATGTAGCAAAACAGGCAAATGGTAGTGCTTGGTTAAAATCTGGAGACAGTGTAATACTAGCGACAGTAGTTATCGATGAAACAGAGATAGTAAAAGATGATTTTTTACCACTAACCGTTCAGTATATAGAAAAAAGCTATGCAGCTGGTAAAATTCCAGGAGGTTTTTTTAAACGTGAAACAAAACCTAGTGACTTTGAAACACTAACTTCTCGCATAGTAGATAGAAGTATTAGACCACTATTCCCAAAAGGTTTTGGTCACCCTACTCAAGTAACTATTATGGTCTTTAGTGCAGATAAAGATTCAGATCTTCAAGTTTTAGCACTCAATGCTGCCTCAGCTGCTCTATATGTATCTGATATAGATATAAACAAATCTATATCAGCAGTTAGAGCTTCAAAAATTGACAATGAATTAGTTTTAAACCCTACTTTATCTCAACTTAAAAATTCAACTCTTGACCTTTACTTATCTGGAACAAAAGATGATTTACTTATGATAGAGATGCGTTCTATAGGCTCAAATAAAATAGAGCTAAATGACAACTATGCCATAGACCCTTTACTAGATCCTAGTTTAGGTACTACAACAATATCTACACATGTTTCAAATGCAATTAATGAAGATGAACTTATATCTATCTTTGAACAAACTCAAGAACTTTTATTTGAAACAAATTCAAAATATGAAGATGCTTTTAAAGCACATAAAAAAGAGACTCAAGCATTAGAATGTAAAGCACATATCTTAAATGATGAAATGCTCAAATATGTAAGAGATAACCATATGTCAGATATAGAATCTGCTATGAACCAAATGGCAAAATCAGAACGCTCTACAGCTCTTAGACAACTCAGAAAAAATATCATAAAAACAAACACTCAATGGGCAGATACAGAGATGGAAGTTGAGTTAAAAGATGCTATAGAAGCACTTAAAAAAGAGCAAGTAAGAGGACAAATTTTAGAAAAAAGAGTTCGTGCAGATGGTAGAGCTTTAAACGAAGTAAGACCTATAACTATAGATACAAATATACTTCCAAAAGCTCATTCGTCTTGTCTATTTACAAGGGGACAAACTCAAGCACTAGTAGTTTTAACAATGGGTGGAGTAAAAGATGCCCAGATGTTTGAATCTCTAACAGATGATAGTACTCAAAATGAAAACTTCATGGTTCACTATAACTTCCCAGGTTTTTCTGTAGGTGAAGCTTCCCCTGTTATGGGAACAAAAAGAAGAGAGTTAGGTCATGGTAATTTGGCAAAAAGAGCATTAGAACCTATAATGGACTTAGAAGGTCAAACCGTTCGCTTAGTTTCTGAAATCCTAGAGAGTAATGGTTCTAGTTCTATGGCTACTGTTTGTGGTGGATATATGGCACTTAAAGCTGCTGATATACAAACAAATGAAACTATAGCTGGTATAGCTATGGGAATGGTTAGTGATGATAACAACTATGCAATTCTCTCAGATATTATGGGACTTGAAGACCATGATGGAGATATGGACTTTAAAGTAACTGGTAGCAAAGATGGTATCACAGCTATGCAGATGGACATAAAACTAGGGGGAATAAGCCTAGATATACTAAAAGAAGCATTATATCAAGCAAAAGAGGGAAGAAGTCATATTATAGATATTATGCTTGAAGCAGAATCTAAAATAGAGTTTAATGATGGAGTACTTCCAAGTACAGACTTTTTCCACATAGACCCTAGTTTTATAGGTGAAATCATAGGTCAAGCTGGTAAAACTATTCGTGAAATTATAGAAAAATTTGAAGTAGCGATAGATATAGACAAAAAAGATGGAAAAGTAAAAATCACAGGTAAAAATAAATCTGGGGTAGAAGGTGCTAAAAAACATATACATGGTATAGTAAATACACCTAAAATTGCTAAAATCAAATACGAAGTTGGTGATGTGTATGAAGGTACTGTTAAAAAAATAGTTGACTTTGGAGCATTTATAGGTCTTCCTGATGGAACAGATGGACTCCTTCATATTTCTAAAATTTCTAAACAAAGAGTTGAAAAAGTAAGTGATATTTTAAAAGAAGGTGAAAAAATAACAGTAGAAATATTGGAGTTTAAAGGCAACAAAATCTCTCTTGGTAGAGCATAAATTATATTTATAAATGATTAAAGTGATAAGCTCTGCATTCATACTAATAAATTCTAAGTTAGGATAATATGAATGAAGGGAATCACACATAGATATTTAATCAAGATTTAATACTTAACAAATACCTTTGTAAAATAATCATAGCAGAGATAGAATCTATTCGTCCATCCCTTATGTATTTTATCTCACCTTTCATCATAGATTCAGCTTCAAGTGAACTTTCAGCTTCATCTTGATAAAAAATATCCCCTTTAAAATCAACTAAATTCATAAAGTGTGCTATACGCCGTCTCATCTCATCTTCACTACTACCACCAAGAGGAATCCCTATAACCACTGCATCTACTTCCCACTCATCAATAACTTTTTTTACTTCGCTTGAAGCTTGATTACGGTTTTTTCTTATAACAGCAGGTAGTGGTGTAACTATATCTTTGTGAGCAGAATATGCAAGACCAATGCGCTTGAGTCCTAAATCTATGGCTATGTACTTCATAACTATTTAACCGTTGTAAAGCTTAAAACTGCTTCGCTAAATTCAGCTTTATGAGACTTTTTCTTTTTAAGACCACGCGTTTTTACGAGTGCTTTTTTTATGTTTTTTGAGATAATATAGTAGCCACTATTTGTATCATAAATGGCATTTGGAAGAGAGCTGATTTTTTTATTAGATGCAATGGTTTGTAAGCTCTCAACACCAAAAGGTTTCTCTACACTAAATTTGCCTAAACTTATCCAGTGGTTTGCATCATCAGCATTTATAAACTTAACAAATCTACTATCTCCATCCCCTTCATTTAGCTCTAAAAGGTAAGAAAATTTACCATTGCCTGTTTGTGTGTAACCAACTATATAAACATATCCCATCTTATTTAGTTTTATAAAAAGCTCAACATCCTCACCACTTCTAAACAAAAGTCCTTCACTTCCTTTGTTTGATTTTAGAGAAACTTTTAGATTGTCTGAAATGATGATTCCACTGTTGAGAAGTGCATCAAAGTCTATATTTTTAGGTTTTGTTTTTAGGTTTTTATACGCTTTTTTATTTATAGTTATGGTTTTAGATTTTTTAATGCTATGATTTTTTACGCTTAAAAGCTGATAGTTTAGCACTATGGTTTTATCTGTTAAAATATACTCACCTGTCATAATATAAGATGCTTTTTTAAGACTTAAAGATAGATGCAGTTTTGGTTTTAGCTTTTGTAAAAAAACTGAACTAAATTCAGATGCAGTGGTTGTGTTTTGTAACATTGGTGGGTAAAGATATATATTTTTATAGTTTTTAAAACTCTGTTCTAAAACTCTTGATGCAATCTCTAGTGAGTTTATATCTGTTGTAAGTTTTGCAAGTGCTATCTTTACATCTGCTTTGTTTAGTGGTGGCTCTTTTGTATCTGCTCCTAAAATCATGGCTACACTAGCATATCTTTCATACTCCCCAAGAAGTGAAAATATCTCCTCATAAAGTTTGAGTTTTAGTGAACTTTTATCTGTTTTTTGTAGTTCTTGTTTAAGTGTATCTAGTTGTTTATAAAGGCTCTCAATCTTTTTTACATAAAGCTTTTTTACTTTTTTTGGAGTAAGTTTTACATGAGCTTCAACTTCTAAAACTCTGTCAATGTAGTTAAATTCAGCTCCAAGTATAGGTAGATTTGAGCTTATTTTTATGTGTGATGAGGCATGAGAAATATTGTTGTTAGCAAAAGACTCAAAGTTTGAACGAACCTCGCTTTTTATAACCTGAGATATATCTGCTAATGCTTCTTTTTTGGCTTCTTGCATATTTTGAGCATAACCTACACCCTCCAACACATCAGCAGAAAGAAGTTTTATACAAAGTATAAGAAGTAACAATATTTTTTTTGTATGGTGCATCTATTTACTCTCATTTATTTTTAATATGGAAGTATCTTATCATAAGTAAAGTAAATTTTTATATTATAATTTAATCCTGTATAGTTATCTGATAATCTTAAATTCAGCTTTAAATAATATTTTTTTATGTAGAATAATCCATAACTTATGTGTTTAGGAGAGAATTATGAAAGTAGTTATTTTTAGTGTTTTAGTTTTACTCTTTAATCTTATTTTTACAACCGGTTGTGGCAAATCAAATGCGATGTTGTCAAACCATATGGATAAGGTACAAAAAAGAAACCAACAAAAATACGGCTCTGTACACAGTGCTAGTCCCGATTTTATCTCTTTGGTACAAAAAGCACCGACCCAAAGAAGTAGGTATATACTTGAACTTGCATCAAAATTTGACAAAAATCCAGATAGCATAGCGACAAAAACCATCGATCCCTTAAAAGACAAAGAAGCAAAACTAAAAATAGATGCACAGTGGGTAAAACAAAAAAGAAAAATGATTATTCAAGCCAAAAAAAACGGACAATATAATTCAAACTATATTGGATTTTTAAAAAATATACAAAGAAGTCTATATAAACCCTATAAAGTTGTGACAGATATTCCGCCATATATACAAGAGGTGAAAATACCATCTGCAAATAAGGCTAATATTGGTAACAATGTTACTTTAGACATACAAACACTAACCACGACTTTTATCATACCTCAAAATAAATCTTCACTTGAATTACAAAAAGAGATAACTCAGGAGTTTGACAAAGTACTGCCAAAACATGATTGGAAAAGAATAGAAAAATTCAGTGAAACAACTTACGAAGAAACCATAAAGGACTGTAATGATCTCATAGCCATTTACAAACAGAGGTTAAAAGAGCTTCCATCATCAGATACACAGCAAATAGACTCTATAAGTAAAAATATAAAAAAACTGCAAAATCTTTTAAAAGATACTCAAAAAAAGCTTAAAACTGCAAAAGCTGAAGATGTATATACAAAAAGTGTAGTGCTGTATATGTATTATTATAAAGGGGATGCA
>JAADDU010000026.1 GCA_013153755.1 Campylobacterota bacterium
TCCATTAAAATTTCCTTTTAGTTAGCTTTTAAAAAAGCTTTAAAATACTCTAATTGTTCTAATGTTCTTGAAGTAGCCGTTCCACCTTGTGAAGTTCTTGCATTCATGGAGTTTCTAAGCACTAAAAACTCTTTTACATCTTCATTTATCCTAGCATCTATCTCTTTTAGGTACTTAAACTCTATATCGCTCAAGTCTATCCCTAACTCTTCACTTTTTGCAACTGCATGACCTGTTATAAAGTGAGCTTCGCGAAATGGTATGTTACATTTTTCTACTAGATAATCAGCCAAATCAGTAGCAGCAAGATGTCCTACAGAACAAGCTGATTCCATGTTATGAGCTTTTACTTGCATAGTTTTTATAGCTTCTTTTAAAATCTCTAAAGAGATAAGAGCTGTCTCAACTGAATCAAAAACACCCTCTTTATCTTCTTGTGTATCTTTATTGTAAGCTAATGGAAGACCTTTCATAACAGTTAAAAGTCCCATCAAAGAGCCATAAACACGACCTGTCTTACCACGAAGAAGCTCTGGAACATCTGGATTTTTCTTTTGAGGCATGATTGAGCTACCAGTTGAGTACTCATCACTAAGTTCTACAAAACCAAACTCATAACTACTCCACATAACAAGCTCTTCACTAAGACGAGATATATGCATCATCATAGTAGAGATATTAAATAATATCTCTAGTGCAAAATCTCTATCACTTACAGTATCTAAACAGTTTATACTAACACTATCAAAACCTAAAAGCTCTGCTGTCATCTCTCTATCTACATTATGTGGTGTACCAGCTAATGCTGCACAACCAAGAGGTGAGATATTGTTTCTTTTATATGAGTCTTCAAACCTTGCTATATCTCTTTTAAACATAGAAAGATAAGCTGAAAGATGAAATGCAAAATTTGTAGGTTGAGCATGTTGTAAGTGTGTCATACCAGGTATGAGTGTTTGAGTATG
The DNA here is from genome assembly GCA_013153755.1 of Campylobacterota bacterium. Next base: position 966 of record JAADDU010000026.1, read on the forward strand.
CTTAGATGCAACTTCTAGTATCTCATTCATAAGAAGTTTAAGTGCATCTACTATATCTAAATCTCTTTTTAGTACCCAACGACGAAAATCAACAGCCACTTGGTCATTTCTACTTCTAGCAGTATGAAGTTTCTTACCAGCATCACCGATAAGTGCAGTTAATCGTTTCTCAATCCCCATATGCAAATCTTCATCAGAGATATTCCACTCAAATTTACCTGATTCTATCTCATCTTTTACCTGATTTAGACCATTTATGATTTGTGTAAGTTCATCTTTTGTTAAAATATTTTGTTTTTCAAGCATTGTAGCATGAGCGATAGAACCCTCTATATCTTCAACATAAAGTTTTCTATCGTACATTATAGAAGCATTAAACTCATCCAATAAAGATGATGCACTTGCAGAGAAGCGACCTGACCACATTTTTTCCATACCAAACTCCATTCTAAATAAAAAAGTTTGGTATTTTATCTAAAAATTAGTTACAAGCAGGTACTTTTTCACTATCTTTTGCGTATTCAACTAAAAATTGTTTGAGATGTTTTGATTTTTTTATATATTTTTTACTTTTGAAGTATTTCCAAGATTTTTTGGCTTTTTCATTTTTAAGATGTAGTTGGGCTAATGGAAGACCTTTTTCTTTAAAAAAAGCCAACCATTCTACCTGAGTTTTTTTTGCTACAAACTCTTGGCAAACTTCGTGACATTGCATACACTCTCTCATAAATACCTGCTGACCTTTATATACAGCAGCATCAAGAGATAAAACACCAAACATAAAAAGTATAATATATCTACTCATAAAGATTCCTAAACATAAAGATTTCTAAAAAAGTCTTTTGTTTTATAGTACATCATAAAGGATTACACTATCCTTATAGTTGATACTTTCTATATAATTTTTCATCCAAATCCCAAAGTTTTCTTTCTTTTAGTCCATCTACTACACTTTGTGTGCAGTCAACATCATCAGGCCACTCACGAGTAAAGCCATCTATGGAACTTTTATTTGTACCATCCACTCCAACCATTAAATCAGATACAAACACATCTCTTAGTGCATCTATATTGTTTGTAACACGCCAAACTACCATGTATGGGTTTGTAACATCATTTTTATTTGCATCTACAAATACAACTACTCTTAGATACTCACTTAAAGATTTTAATGCTTCAAAATACTCTTTTACAGGTTTCTTTTTATCTACACTTATCACAGTTATAGGATTTTTAGTGTCTTTCATATAGTGAGTGATTTCTACTACATCTAAAACTAACTCTTTAATTTTTTTGTTTAACTCTTCATCATTTAGTAGTGTTGGAGCTTGTGCATCTTGAATAACTGTCGCATCTATACCAAGTTTTCCACCAACAAGCGTTTCAGGAGATGAGTGATCTAGTGCATCTAAAATCCCCTCTGTTATAAACATAGACTTTGGAGTAAATCTATCTAGTATATATCTAGTTATCTCTTCATAACTCTCAAGTTCTGGTGCTTTTTCATCAAAAAAGATAGCATGTTTTACAAAACTCATCTGCCCTGCTCCCCAAAAAGCGTGCATGAATTGTTTTGCATGACCTTTATAAAGTGGTTGCATCTTAGCTAGTATAAGGTTATGAAAACCAGCATTTTCAGGCATATGATAATCAAGTAAATCAGGAACGGTTGTTTTTAAAAGTGGAAAGAAAATCTTACCAGTTGCCCAACCCATATACTTATCTTCTAGTGGTGGTTTACCAACAACTGTTGCTAAAAATGTAGGGTTTTGTTTAGTTGTGATAGCACTTACTTCCATCACGGGGTATGGTTCTTCTAGGGTATAGTAACCTGTATGATCCCCAAAAGGACCCTCAATTTTTAACTCTTTTGTATCTACAAACCCCTCTATAACATAATCAACATCAGTAGGGATATAAAGCTCATTTGTCAAAGATTTTACAAGTTGAGCTGGTTTTTTAGTGATAAGACCATACATTAAAAGCTCATTTACACCATAAGGAAGTGGAGCAGTTGCACACCAAGTATATAGTGGATTTCCACCTATAGCTACAGTTACAGGCATCTTTTTACCTGCTTTTTGGTACTGGTCAAAAAAGTGTGAAGAGTCTTTATGGATTTGCCAATGCATACCAAGGTGGTTTTTATCATAAACCTGAAGTCTATACATACCAAGATTTACCATCTCACCATTAAGAGAGGTTGTATAAACTTGTCCCATAGTGATAAAAGGTCCACCATCTTGCTCCCAAGTTGTTAAAACTGGTAATTTATACAAGTCAACATCATCATTTAGATACTTTTTAGCTTGACACTCACCCTCCCCTTTTAAGCGTTTTGGGAAGATGTTTTTAAGTGAAAAAAGCTCACTTGCCATAGATAGTTTTTCCATAAACCCAGCTGGTGGTTTCATATGAAGAAGTTTTGTTATCTCATCTGCCACACTCTCAATAGTACGACCAAAAAGTATCTCACACCTTTTATATGAACCAAAAACATTCATCAAAACAGCTTCATCAAACTTTGCACCACTCTTTTTATCTACCACATTTGTAAATAAAAGTGCTTTACCACCATCTTGTTTCTTTACTTCTGCATACGCAATATGTGGAATCTCCAGATATATATCTAGCTCTGCATCTATGATTTTTAACTCATTATGTTCTTTTAAAAGTTCTATAGCTTTGTTCATTTTTCTTCTTCATATAATTTAGATTGAGAAAATTATATCTAAATCAAAATTAAAACAAAACTTGAGCATTTTTTGTTGTTATATCTTCCACTTCTTCTATGCTCATATCTAAAATTTCAGCGATTTTTTCAACTACTAAAGTTGTATATAAAGGCTCATTTCTCTTCCCTCTATGTGGTGTTGGAGTTAGATATGGTCCATCTGTTTCTACTAGTAGTTTATCTTTTGGTATCTTTGGTAAAACATTTATAAGTTTTTTTGCATTTTTAAAAGTTACTACTCCACCTATACCAAAATAAAAACCTTCGTTTGCCAAACTTAAAAGCTCCTCATCTGCATTATAACAGTGTAAAACTCCCCCTACTTCTTTAGCATTTGTATCTAAAAGCACTTGTTTTGCATCTCTTGAAGCATCTCTAATATGTACGATAAGAGGTTTTTTATACTTTTTTGCTAACTCTATTTGGGCTATAAAAACCTCTTTTTGTTTTTGTTTTTCAAGCTCTTTTTCCTCATCATTACCCTCTAAACGGTAGTAATCAAGTCCACATTCACCTATGGCTATACACTTTTGATGGCTTATATACTTATCAAAATAACTAAAGTCATAAGAATCTAAATCATAAGGGTGAACACCAATGGCAAAATAAACATCATCCTCTGCATCTACTATCTCAACTGCTCTTTTTAGTGTGGCTGGATGTGCACCAGGGATGATAAATCTCTTTACCCCACCCTCTCTCGCGCGATTTAGTACTGCATCTAAATCATCTTTATATCTGTTGTCATCTAGGTGTATATGTGTGTCTATTATCATCTACTTGCCTCCAAAAGTTCTTTTGCAAATCTTTTTGCTTCTTGAGATATACTATCTCCACTGATTATTCTAGCTATCTCATCAACTCTCTCATCAAATTCAAGCTCTTTAACCATCGATGTATCTCCATCTTTATAAACTAAAAAGTGTTGTTCTCCCATGGATGTTAGTTGTGGTTGGTGTGAAATCACAAAAATTTGAAAATTTTTAGACAACTCTCTTAAAACTTTTGCAACACTCATAGACTCCTCTCCACTTAGGTTTGCATCTATCTCATCTAACATCAACAAACCACCATTTTGACTCATAAACTTAGATTTTAAAGCTAAAATACCTAAGCGAAGTCTATTAAACTCCCCTGTACTGATTTTTTGTAATGCTGTATGATTTAACTCTATAGAAATCTCATCTTTTCCAAGTGTGTTTAACTCTATCTCTTTTAACTCTACTTGTGCATCTCTTAAATATAACCCTTTTAGATAAGCATTTAAACCATCTCTAAAAGCATCTATCGCATCTAACCTGTATAAACTTAATTTTTGTGCTAGTTTTTGAAGCTCATTCCAAAGGGAAGCTTCTTGCTTTACAAGTTCATCTTTTGTTATCTCTATATTTTCATACTTT
>JAADDU010000093.1 GCA_013153755.1 Campylobacterota bacterium
GCTTCTCCTGTAAATGAGATAGAGATTATGGAGTCTATGCTTGGCTGGAAAGAGTATGAGATGGAGGTTATCCGTGATAAAGCAGATAACTGTATCATCATCTGTGCTATAGAAAACTTTGACCCTATGGGTGTACATACTGGAGATAGTATCACAGTTGCTCCAGCTTTAACTCTAACAGATAAAGAGTATCAACGCATGAGAGATGCTTCTTTTGCAATTTTACGCGAAATAGGTGTAGATACTGGTGGAAGTAATGTTCAGTTTTCAATCTGCCCAAAAACTGGTAGGATGATAGTTATAGAGATGAATCCTCGTGTTTCTCGCTCATCTGCTCTTGCTTCTAAAGCTACAGGTTATCCTATCGCAAAAGTTGCAACACTTTTAGCTGTTGGTTACACACTTGATGAGATTACAAATGACATTACAGGAACTCCTGCATCATTTGAACCGGTAATTGACTATGTAGTTACAAAAATCCCACGTTTTACATTTGAAAAATTCCCAGAAGCACAAAATACACTAAGTACAAGTATGAAGAGTGTTGGTGAAGTTATGGCTATAGGTCGTACTTTTAAAGAGTCTTTACAAAAAGCTCTTTGTTCATTAGAAACTGGACTTTGTGGATTTGAAGAGATGGAGGGTGATGATGATTTTATAAGACATGAGATTCGTCGTCCAAATGCAGATCGTGCTTTATATGTGGCAGAAGGTTTTCGTCGTGGTATGAGTGTAGAAGATATGTTTGATACTTGTGCCATTGACCCATGGTTTTTATATCAACTCCAAGAAATTCTTCAAGCTGAAAGCACTATAACAGATAAGATTTTATTTGATGCAAAGTTTATGAGAAGTATAAAAGTAGATGGTTTTTCAGATAAACGAATATCTCAACTAATATCTAAAAATTCAGGTATAAAAGTAAGTGAAAATGAAGTTTATAAAGCTAGAAAAGATCTTGGTATATCTTTAGAATTTAACGAAGTTGATACTTGTGCAGCTGAGTTTGAGGCACTTACACCTTATCTTTACTCAACTACAAATATCTCTGCATCTATCCCGTCTAAAAAAAGAGTAAGTGATAAGAAAAAAGTTCTTATACTTGGTGGTGGACCAAACAGAATCGGTCAAGGTATAGAGTTTGATTACTGCTGTGTTCATGCTGCTTTTGCACTAAAAGAGATGGATATAGAAACCATTATGTACAACTGTAATCCTGAAACTGTATCAACAGATTATGATACGAGTGATGTACTCTATTTTGAGCCTATAGACTTAGAACATGTAAGGGAAGTTATAGAAAATGAAGAGCCTGATGGCATCATAGTTCACTTTGGTGGACAAACACCTCTAAAACTTGCAGATGCACTCACTAAGATAGATGCAAAGATAGCTGGAACTCCATCTGCTGTGATTGATTTGGCAGAAGATAGAGAACTCTTTAGTAACTTTGTAAATGAACATGGACTAAAACAACCAGCAAATGGTCTTGCTCGTAAAAAAGAGGAAGCTGCACCAATAGCTAACAAACTAGGTTATCCGGTACTTGTTCGCCCATCATTTGTTCTTGGTGGTCGTGGTATGAAGATAGTTTATAGTGAAGAGGAACTAAATCAGTACATGGCACTAGCTATTAGTGTATCAAATGAAGCACCTGTACTTATAGATAAGTTTTTAGATCAAGCTATAGAACTTGATGTAGATGCGATTTGTGATGGTAAAGATGTATATATCGGAAGTGTTATGCAACATATAGAAGAAGCTGGTATCCACTCTGGAGACAGTGCTTGTTCACTTCCACCCGTAAATCTTAGTGATGAGATGATACAAAAAGTTGAAACTCAAACTAAAACTATAGCACTAGGTCTTGGGGTAAGAGGTCTTATGAATGTTCAGTATGCAATCTATCAAGATGAAATCTATCTTATAGAAGTAAATCCTCGTGCATCTCGTACAGTTCCATTTGTATCTAAAGCTACTGGTATGCCACTAGCAAAAGTAGCTACTCGTGTAATGGTTGGAGAGAGCCTTAGAGATGCACTAACTTATTATGATAAGTATGATATAGTTCAAGAAGTAGATGGACTGCTAAAACCTAAACTAAAAGGTCATATAAGTGTAAAAGAGGCAGTTTTTCCTTTCCATAAACTTTATGGTGCAGATTTAGTACTAAGTCCTGAGATGAAATCTACTGGTGAAGTTATGGGTATTAGCTCAAACTTTGGTGTAAGTTTTGCAAAAGCTCAACTAAGTGCTGGAAATAAAATCCCTACAGGTGGAACTTGTTTCTTATCTTTTGTAGATGCAGATAAAGTTCATGCCCCTACTATAGCAAAAGGGCTTGTTAAACATGGTTTTAAACTTGTAGCTACTAAAGGTACCCAACTAGCCTTAGAAGAAGCTGGTATAGAGTGTCAAAGAGTTCTAAAAATCTCTGAAGGTCGCCCAAATATCGAAGATAGCATGAAAAATGATGAGATAAGCATGGCTATCAACACTTCAGATAACAATACAAGTAAAAAAGATGCTGTAGTTATTCGTCAAGAAGTTTTAAAGAAAAGTATCCCTTATTTTACAACTTTAAGTGCAGCTAGAGCATTAATCTTAGCACTTGATGAGATGGGTAATGATTCTTGGTCTGATTCTGTAGCATTACAAGATTTTCTCGCATAAAAAGTGAAAATTATCTTAACTCAAACCGACACTACTGTCGGTTTTATCTCCCAAGATGAGCAGAGATTAAAAGAACTTAAATCTCGTTCATCTAAAAAACCATTTATAAGAGTATTTACAGATTTTAAAACTCTTAAAACTTCAAATATAAGAGTTCCAAACAGATTTAAAAACACTATCCGTCGTTCAAAAAAAACCACTTTCATAGTTAAAAACAGAGCTTTTAGAGTAGCCAAATCACCTCTTAATTCTCAAATACTTAGAGATTTACTTTGGCACTATTCTACATCTGCAAATGAAAGTGGTAAAAATTTTGAAAGAAGTTTTTGTGAGCAAAAAGCTGATATAATTATAGAAGATGGATTTGGACTCAAAGAGAGTAACTCTTCATCTTTATATAAAATCAACCAACTAAAAAAGGAAAAACTAAGATGAGTAAACTTTTTCAAGCCCTATTTAGTGGTATGTTTGTAACTTTTATTTTGGATTTTTTTCTATTTTTAGGGATAAAAGAGAACTATATAGATTTTTATGAGATTGATGTTTACTATAACATCCTTTTTGCAGACCATCAAAATATATATATCTTTTTTAGCCTTAGCATAGTTCTTGGTTTTATAATTACTTATATAAACAAAACAAAACTCTCGCTAAGTATCATATTTTTTCTTGCCATAATTCCATTTGCAAGTCTTATACCTAGTGTTGGATATAGTTTAGGAGAGATGATGCTTATGAGTAAAAATGTAACCCTAAAAGATGACAAATACACATATATAGGCGACATATATTATGATGGAAGAGATGAAATTGTATTTTATGATAAAGAGATAAAAAAACAAATTAAATTAAAAAAGGAATTGATAAAATGAAACATATTTCAAGTATAGCAAGTGGAGTTGCACTCGGTAGTGCTGGTGTAGTGATGATGAGTATTCTTAGTGGTTGTGAAGCCCCACAAGAGCAACAACAAAACCGTTTTTTGGTCATAGAGCAACAAGCAAATGGAAAATATGTAGTAGTTGAAGAGATGCCAACAGAGGGACCTAACCGTGCCATCATCCGTGAAAAAGATGCAGAGGGTAGAGTTACTGAGAGATTTATGAATGAAGAGGAGATGAAAGCCCTAGCTGAACAAGAGTACCAGAGAGTTCAAAACGGTACAAGTGAAACTATTCAAGATGGTGGTGGTAGTGCTGGTATGGGACTAGCTGGAACGATACTTGCCGTTGCTGCTGGTTCACTTTTGGGAAATATGATAGGTAATGCCTTGATGAATAACAAAAACTTCTCAAAAAACTCTGCAAGAACAAACAAAAGTGCATATAGCCGTTCAGCAGCTTCAAGAGCATCTAAAAGTAGAAGTTCTAAAAAAAGCTTTTTTGGTTCAAAATCAAGAGGCTCATCTTATGGTCGTAGAAGTTTTGGTGGTTAAGAAGTGATTAGTTTAAAAAAAGTTACACCATTAGATGACACTACACTCGAAGAGATAGGTTTTTCATGGCATACAGATACAGATGGAACAAAATATATAAGTGATGAGTTAGTAGAAGTAACACAAAAAGAAGCTGAAACTTATTATGAAGCTACAAATGAGATTTATGATATGTTTGTAGAAGCTGCTGAGTATGTGATAGAAAATGACCTATTTTTTGATATAGGGATACCATTTAATCTTGTAGATGCAATCAAAAAGAGCTGGGAAAATGATGTGCATTGGCATATTTATGGTCGTTTTGATTTAGCTGGTGGAATTGATGGTAAAGATATAAAACTCATAGAATTTAATGCAGATACACCAACTTCACTATTTGAGACTGCCCTACTCCAATGGGCAATACTAAAACATAATAACATGGATGAAGAAAAACAGTTTAACAATCTGTATGAAGCCATAAGCCAAAACTTTAGAAGACTCATAACACTTTTTGAAGATACCAAACTTTTTGATGAGAGATATGATGGTTGGAAAATCCTTTTTTCATCTGTTGAGGGGGATGATGAGGAAGAAGCCACAACAAGACTACTTCAGCAAATGGCAACAGATGCAGGATTTAACACAAGTTTTGAATACTTACAAAATGTAAAATTTGATGAAGATGGCATATATGATGCAAATGAAAATGAGTATGAATACTGGTTTAAACTCTACCCTTGGGAAGATATAGCCATAGATGAAAATGAACTAGCTACTACATTAACAAGTATTATGAAAAATCAAAAAGCTATCATTCTAAACCCAGCATATACACTACTTTTTCAATCAAAAGGGATAATGAAAATCATGTATGACCTGTTTCCAGACTCTCCATACTTGTTAAAAACATCTTTTGAGCCACTAGATGGTGTAAAACAAGTTGAAAAAA
>JAADDU010000051.1 GCA_013153755.1 Campylobacterota bacterium
AGTTTAAAAACTCTTTAGTCAATATGGGATTTAGTGAGTTAAATATGAGTTTTAATGAAAATGGTAAAAATAAAGATGATAATCAAGGTCAAAAAAATAAAAATGCAACTAAAGGAGAAGCTTTTGAAGATGAACAAGTTCAAGATAGCTTTGAAATAGTAACACCAATATATATATAAAAAACTAAAAAGGATAAAAAATGTCAACAACAATAACATCATCAACAGATCTTAACTCTTTAGCCGATAGTGGGATAGCTGTAAATCCAGATAGCCAGTTAGGTAAAGATGACTTTTTACAGCTTTTGATCACAGAGCTACAGTACCAGGATCCTACTCAACCCACAGATAGTGAAGAGATTTTAAATCAAACCTCTCAACTAGCTGCTTTAGAAGCTCAACAAAATACAAATAAAGCTTTAGAAGAGTTAACGAAAAGTTTTCAACAAAGTAAAGATTTTTCAGCTGTTTCTGCAATAGGAAAGTATGCAAAACTTGAAAGCACTATAGCTATAACTTATGATGAAGAGGGAAAACCTCTTCCGGTTAATTTTGAATTAGAATTTGATGAAGATATAGAGAGTGGTTCTATACAAATTTTTGATGAAGATTATCATCTTGTAAAAACTATAGATATCGAAGAAGGTAGTGCAGGTAAACACTCTTTTACTTGGGATGGAACAAATGATGCAGGTGAGTATGTGAATCCAGGTTCTTATAATGTAGTAGCAAACTATGTAAACCCAGATGGAGTAAATTTACAAGCAGATTTTGGTTCACACCTTATTGAGTCTGTTAAGTTTGATGGAAGTGAAACATATGTAAAAATAGATGGTACATTTGTTTCTTTTGACCATGTTACAGAGATTTTTGAACCAGAAGAGGAGGAAACTAATGAATAGTTCTTTTTACAATGGAGTCTCAGGAGTACAAACTCATCAGTTTGGTATGGATGTATGGGCAAACAATATAACCAATATAAATACAGCTGGTTACAAGTATGCAACTCCAGAGTTTTCCACTATATTTTCCCAATCGATAAATGAACAATATGGAGCAGCCAGTACAAATGATAATGGCTTAGGAAGTACAAAAGTGGCATCAGCGATCCATATGTCTATGGGATCTTTGGTCCAAACTGATAGCCAGTTTGATATGGCTATAAATGGAAAAGGTTTCTTTGGTATACAAGATAATGGTGGGAATGTTTACTATACCAGAAATGGTGCTTTTAGTAGAGATGGACAAGGGAATTTAGTAGATACATTTGGTAACTATGTATTAGGAGAGTCTGCAAACAATATACAAGATGGTATCATAACAAATGAAGATGTAGGGGATATTCCACTTACATCAGCAGATACTCGTACAAAGATAACTCTTCCAGATGATCTTACTCTTCCTGCAGAACAAACTACATATGTAAAGATGCAAGGAAATCTAGACTCAACACCACAATATGGTCTTGACGAAAATGGCGAAACTGTTGAAGTAGCCAATACAGAAGTATATAGAAGTGAATTGTTTAGAAAAGATGGTGGTAAAAACTATTTAGAGATAATTTTTAAAAAACAAGTTCCTCAAGGGGATGTAAATGTTTATTGGGATGCAACCGCAAAAGTGACAGATGAGGATGGAAATGTACTTTCAACAGAAGAAGGTGTTTTAGAGTTTGATGGTACAGGAGCTTTTTTATCTTCTACTTTAAATAGTATAGAGAGTGATGGCATAGATGTAAAGTTGGATTTTGGTACTCCAAAAAATAGTTCGGATCCTTTTAGTGGTAGAGATGGTTTAGTCTCTTACAATAGTGACGTAGATGGAAAGATGATAACTAAAGATGGACATGTTGAAGGACATCTTGATGATTATGGTATAGATAGTATGGGTAATATTCAAGCTATTTTTGATAATGGAAAAAGTATTCCTATATATAAGATAATGGTATTTAACTTTCAAAATGAACAAGGTTTAAATCAAACCTCTCCTATCTACTATCAAGAAAGTCCAAATAGTGGTGAAGCATTTTTGCTAAAAGATAATGATGGAAATGTTGTGCAACAATCTATAACAAATCACCATTTAGAGATGAGTAATGTTGATATGTCAACAGCTATGACTGAGCTTATAGTTATGCAAAAAGCATATGAGGCTAGTGCAAAAAGTATTACAACTAGTGATCAAATGATACAAAATGCGATAAATATGAAAAAATAGATTAAGCATATTTAATCTGTAAAAAAGTAGGAACAGTAGTTGCTACAAAAGAAATATAAAATTTAATAAAAAGGATGAAGCTATGATGAGATCATTATGGTCCGGTGTAACCGGATTAAACGCACATCAAGTTGCAATGGATGTCGAAGGTAACAATATAGCAAATGTAAATACTAACGGATTTAAATATAGTAGAGCAAACTTTTCAGATCTTCTTTCTCAAACTTCAAAGATAGCTACGGCTCCTCAGGGAACAATGGGTGGTAAAAACCCTATGCAAGTAGGTCTTGGTACTGAAGTTAGTTCGGTAACAAGGATGTTTTCTCAAGGATCTATTCAAACTACTTCAAAAACAACAGACCTTGCAATACAAGGAAATGGATTTTTTATAGTTAGTCCAGATCAAGGAAAGACATATAAGTATACTAGAAGTGGTGATTTTGTTTTTGATGCAAATGGAAACTTTGTAAACAATCAAGGTCTTATAGCTCAAGGTTGGGTTAGAGATCCAGTAACTGGAGAGATAGACAATACCGCTCCTATACAAGATATAACTATACCTCCTGGTCTTACAACACCAGCAAAAGAAACATCCATAATAAATCTAAAAGCAAATCTTAACAGTGGTGATGAGATTGTTAATAAATCTCTGATAAGACCTCTTGACTCTGTTGATGGAACAGATGGAGAAGATGGAGTTGCCGGTACAAAAGATGATGAAAAAACAGATAGATTTGATGTATTGTTTAATGCTGAAGGAAAATCTTATAACTTTAAAGATGGGCAAGGTATTAAAATGAGTTTTGATGGTGGTGCTACTATTAAAGAGTTTAGATTTACTTCAGATACTGCCAATGTTGATACAGATGATGGTGATGGTGATGGAGTTTATTATTTTACAAATACAGAAGATTTAAGAGCTGCGATGCAAGATTTTGCACAAGATACAAGTTCAACAGCAAAAATTACTGTAAATGAAGAGGGTAAATATCAAATAGACAACTCTGATCCTAATGGAACTGATTTGAATATTTCAGTAGAGGGTATTAGTGATGGTAATACAGATGAAAATCTTCTTTTTACTACAACTATGAGATCTATGGCTGGAGAGTTGACAGCAGGTAGTACAGGTATAAAAATATCTCAAGCTATAAATGCTGCAACACATGCATCAAGTATAGATGTTTTTGACTCATTAGGAACAAAGCATACAGTAAGATTAGAGTTTAGAAAAGAGGGATATATAACTGATACAAATGGAACAAAAGTTGGTACACAGTGGCATATGTCCATATCGGTTCCAGAACCAGGTGATATAGGAGGAAGTCCTGTAAAAAATGTTATAGATGGTAGTGTTGTTTTTGGATCTGATGGTGCCTTATCAACATATACTCCTACTAGTATAACATATACTGCAAACAATGGTTCAGCACCAAATCAAACTATACAACTAAATCTAGGAACACCAAATAAATTTGACGGTCTTACAAGTTTTGATAATCCTTCCAATACTTCTGGAATTTCTCAAGATGGATTTACCGGTGGAGATCTTGATGGTATTAGGATAGATCAAACTGGTACTTTGATAGGAAGTTTTACAAATGGTAGAAGTTTTGGACTAGCTCAACTTTCTATGGCTAAATTTACTAACAATATTGGTCTTGAGAGTGATGGAGGAAATCTCTTTGTTCAAACTGCAAACTCAGGCGATCCAGTTATAGGACAAGCTGCAACGGGTGGTCGAGGCTTTGTACAATCAAGTGCTTTAGAGATGAGTAATGTTGATTTAAGTCGTAGTTTAACTCAACTTATAGTTATACAAAGAGGTTATCAGGCTAACTCAAAAACCATAACAACTTCAGATCAGATGCTTAACACGCTTTTACAACTTAAACAGTAGATTAAAGTTTAACTTATAAGTAAAGATATATTGACTTTAACATATAATAAGCCTAAAAACTAAAGGCTTATTATATGACTGTAACACTTTTACACTATACTCCACTTACTATTTGTTCAAATGCTATAAGAACTTGTTGGCAAAGTTTTGATAAAAGCGATAACGGGGGAGAAAAAGATAGAGAACTTATTGATAGAGTTGGAAATAAGTTTAAACACTCCTCAACTTTAGAACATATAACATATAACTTTTATATAAAAGGTATTAGTAGAGCTTTGCTTCAAGAACTTGCTAGACATAGAATGGCAAGCTTAAGTGTAAAATCAACTAGATATACATTAAAAGAGTTAAAAGATGAGAAAGAGTTTTTGTTAACTGATAACGATAGAGCTTCAAAGTATCTTGTCATGACAGATATAGAAATAGTTAATGAGATGAGTATAAAAGCTCTAGAAAATCTTCGTCAAGTTTTAAATAAAGGTATATCAAATGATAAGGCAAAATACTGTCTTCCGGAAAGTTACAAAACAGAACTGACTTGGAGTATAAATGCCAGAAGTTTACAAAACTTTTTAAGTCTTAGAAGTGATAAGTCTGCGCTTTGGGAGATAAGAAATTTAGCATATAAGATATATGAAAATCTTCCAGAAGATCATAAGTATCTTTTTAAAGATAATATAAAGTGATTTTTATTTCCCAATATTTAGGGATTTAAAAATAAATTTGGAAATTTCTTGCAAATTTTTTATAGTTTAAGCTCTTTTTAAGCATTAGGTTATTATAATCACAGCCTCCAAACGAAGGAGCGGTTAAAGATCGAGTTTGAGACTTGATAGTTTAAC
>JAADDU010000167.1 GCA_013153755.1 Campylobacterota bacterium
GTTTACGACGACCACTATAGAAACCTTTTGCTAATTTTAATATCTTTTTGTGTCTTCTTCTACGAACAACACCTGTTTTTACTCTTGGCATTTCTTTCCTTTTTTCTTTACCCGTTCACTTTTTTGTGTTTGGGGTGCTACTCTTTGGTAGTCTTGCCCAACTTTTATAGTTGGAGATTTATGTTTAACTTACTAGTTAATCATAGCCTTGATGTTTTTTTCATCTGCTTTAGCAACAGTTTTTGGACTGTTTTGTTTGCGACGAGTATCTGCATCTTGTTTAGTTAAAATGTGACTTCTGTAAGCTGTACCGCGTTTAACAGAACCATTTTTCTTAACTTTAAAACGCTTAACAGCGCCTTTTACCGATTTCATTTTTGGCATCGATAACTCCTTTGTAAAATTCTCATAATTTGAGAGCGTGATTATACCCAAATTTTTCTAAATTTTTGCTACAATAGCTTTATGAATTCGATAAAACACATAAAAAATGCATTAAAAGAGTTAGATGATGAGGTACAAAAGATACTTTTAGATTGGGGTATCCCATTAAATGAAAAAGACAACCTTATGTTGCCCATACTTCAACAAAAAAAAGTCTTAGATCAAACATTAGAAGATTTGACATACTTAAAAGAAAATCCACCAACACCAAATCAAGCTTGTGGTATATCTAAATATAGAGATGATAATTAAATTTGATAGTTAAATAAAGAAGTACCCTTCTCCAGATACCTGCGGCACATAACACTTTTGGGTGTGCTGCTGTATTCCTACCCTGACACAGTGTCCAAAGGCACTATTGCACAGGTCTAAAGAAGAGCGACGAAATTATAACCAAATATTTTCAAATAACAAAATTTTTCAGTACAATTAGGCATGATATATATAATCTTAGCATTAAAAGCAGAGGCTCAGGCGTTTGTAGATAAGTACAAACTAGATAAATCTAAAAAAAATGACTTTATAACACTCCTAGTAAGTGGCATAGGCTCACAAAATATGTACAACACAACAAAAAAAGTTTTAGATGCAATGGATGTTGATGATAAGATTGTAAATGTAGGTATTTGTGGTGCATCTAAAGAGTTTGCGATAGGTACACTTATAGATGGGTTTAAAATAGATATAGAGTGTGTAGATGCAGAGGTTAAAAAAGCTGGAAAATACAAAGTAGTAGATATGGAATCTGCTGGTTTTTTAAAAGCTACACAAAATGTAAAAAAAAGATATATGTTTAAAGTGGTATCAGATAACTTTGAGCCACAAAAAGTTACAAAAGAAAAAGCAAAAAAGCTTATATTTGATAAAATAGATGAGATGATGAAAAGGATTGGGTTATGAGATATATTTTTATGTTTTTATGTCTATTTTTAGCGTTAGATGCAGTGGTTTTACAGCCAAATGATGAAGAACTTAGAAAACAGATAGGTCGTATGGTTATAGTTGGGTTTGAGGATGAGTATGTTGATGAAAACTCATCTATAGTAAAAGATATACAAAAGTATGATTTAGGTGGTGTTATACTTTTTGATAGATTTTATAATGATAGAAATAAAACCAAAAACATAAGCTCACCAAAACAGCTAAAAACACTTACAAAAGCTCTAAAAACCTTTGCAAAAAAACCACTAATCATTGCCATAGACCAAGAGGGTGGAAAGGTTGCAAGACTAAAACCAAAGTATGGCTTTTTAAAAATCCCATCAGCTAAAAGTATCTCTAAAGTATCAGATGCAAAAGCTAAAGATATATATATAAAACAAGCTAAGATGTTAAAAGATGCTGGGATAAACTGCGACTTTGCTCCTGTAGTGGACTTAGAAAGAAACCCTAAAAACAAAGTGATAGTAGGGCTTGAACGCTCTTATGGTGCATCTAGTGAAGTGGTAAGTGAGTATGCAAAGATTTTTATAAACTCACTAAAAGAACAAAACATCATCTCTGTTTTAAAACACTTCCCCGGGCATGGTTCATCTTTAGGAGATTCACATAAAGGGTTTGTAGATATAACAAACACATGGGATAAGATAGAGCTAGAACCATACAAAAAACTCATCGCATCTAAGAGTGTAGATATGATAATGACAGCCCATGTTTTTAATGCAAAACTAGACTCAAAATACCCAGCAACACTATCGTATAATGTAAACACAAAACTACTTCGTGAGCAACTAGGCTTTAACGGTGTGATAGTAAGTGATGATATGCAGATGAGAGCTATCTCAAAACATTACAGTCTAAAAGAGAGTTTAGTTTTAGCGATAAATAGTGGTGTAGATATGGTACTTTTTGGAAATCAACTCTCAAAAAACAGCCCTAAAGAGATAATAGATGCAGTACTTGAAGATGTAAAAAGTGGTGCCATAAAGTATGAACGCATAAAAGAAGCAAATGACCATATACAAAACCTACATACTAAAAACAGCATCATCCAAAAGCCCATAAACTTTGGAAAAACAAGGGTAAAACTTACAAAAGAGTACATAAAAAAACATTATGGTTTAGATGCAGTGGATATAAAGATAAAACCGAAAATGATAGTGCTTCATTGGACTGCTATCATGAACTTTGATGATTGTTTTAAGCGTCTGTATCCTCAAAAACTTTACAGTGACAGAGCAGACATAGTGAGTGCTAGTGCCTTAAATGTATCGGCTCACTTTTTAGTAGATAGAGATGGAACTATCTACCAACTTATGCCAGACAACATTATGGCAAGACATGTCATAGGGCTTAACTACTCTAGTATAGGTGTTGAAAATGTCGGAGGAAAAGACAACAAAGAAGAAGATTTAACCCCTGCACAAGTAGAAGCAAACATAAAACTAGTAAGATACTTAAAAACGAAATACCCAAACATAGAGTACCTTTTAGGACACCACGAGTACAGAAAACTAGAGGGCAGTAAACTTTGGCTTGAAAAAGATGCAGGATACAGAACAACAAAAGCCGACCCAGGAGTTAAGTTTATGAAGAGTGTTAGAAGTGGGGTTTTGGATTTGGGGTTGAAGAGACCTTGAGAAAATTATACTTAATATTGTTATAAATTATATAGAATTGTTTGGCTATAATAGTTTAACAAAAAAACATAAGAGTATAAATTATGAAAAAAGTTTTAGGTTTAGATATAGGGTCAAATAGTATAGGATTTTCACTTTTAGAGTTACAGGAGAGTGAAGGTATAGTTTTTAATGAACTTGTAAGTAACAGTATCATTTTTTCAGAGCCAAATAGTGCAGAAGATAGACGAAATGCACGAAGTTCAAGACGAAGAAATGAGAGAAAAAGTGCTAGAAATAAAAAAGCGAGAAAACTTTATGAAAAGTACACTCTTGCTTCCTCTTCATTTGTAACAGATACTACAAACTATCTAAACAACCTAAACCTAAAAACGACAGATGTTTATACTTTACGCGAAAATGCAGTAAATGGGTATGCTCTTAGTAAAGAGGAGTTTGTTTTTAGTACATACTCTATTTTAACAGATAGAGGTTATAGTAATATGTTCTCTATATCTAATGAAGATGGCATCATAAATGAAGCCGTATCTAAAAATGCAAAAGAGTATGAGGCTAAAGCTTATGCTCTGCCCTCTATGGTTCTTACAAGCAAAAGAGAAAAAGAATCTGCCCTCTATCAAAATTTTCCTATACGAAACAAAAAAGATGATTACTCAAACTCGCTAGACCGTGCAATGCATATAGAGGAGTTTATAAAAGTAGTCTCTTCTCAAAAAGACAACAAAGAGCTTTTTAGTTCACCTCAAAAGTGCCAAGAGTTTATAGATGAGATGACAGATGAGAGTGAGGTAAACACTCCATTTTATCAACGCAGTTTAAAAAGTTTTGAGAGTATGGTTGAGTTTTGTGCTTTTTATGACAAGTATAACCCTAAAGGGAGTTATAAAAAAGTACCTCTAGCAAATATCAAAAATATAGAAAGAACACTAAGACAGCAGATAGATAATTATGAAGCTATCATCGTAAAAACTGGAGAGTTAAAAAAGTTTACAGCTAGTGAGGTAGACACTATAGTAGATTTTTGGATAGATACACCCTCTTCAAATGAGATAAATGCAAACAATATTTTTAAATCTGTTGGTTTTAAAGATGTGAAGCTAAATATCTCTGAACAATCTAGTCAAGTAGTTTTAGATATAAAGGCACATAGACAAATCTTAAAACTACTACAAGAGCATGAGGTGGATTTTAGAGGAGATGACAATGCCCTTTATAATGAGATTCTTTTAGAGCTTCACTACTTTAAAAATAACTCTTCAAGAGTAGAGCATATCAAAAAGATTTTAGAGAAGTATGAGAGTAACTTAGATGATGAGTTTATACAAGAGATAGCACTCTTAGAATATATGGATGGTTTTGCATCTTTCTCTTTAGAGTTTACTACTGAAGTGTTAGAGGTAATGAGTAATGAGGATAAAACACATCATGAAGCACTAGAGAAGTTAGGCTACTACAGTAAGTACCTCAAAATTCCTAAGTATGACTACCTTCCACCACTAGAGCCTACTAAAAAAGATATAGAGTGGTTAAAGCAAAATGTAAAAGGGTTTGAAGCACAACACCTTTTTTATCAGCCAAAAGTATCTCCTCAAGTTAAAAGAGTCATAGCAGTTTTAAGAAAACTCATAAATGAAATCATAAAAGAGTATGGTCATATAGATGAAATACGCATAGAGACTGCAAAAGAGATGAACTCTAAGAGTGAAAAAGAGAAGATAGATAAAAACCAAAAGAAAGATAAAAAGAAAAATGACGATGCAAGTAGGTTTTTAAAAGCTAATGATATAAAAGAGACAAAAAAGAATCTTGAAAGAGCTAAACTTTACATAGAACAAGGAAAAG
>JAADDU010000138.1 GCA_013153755.1 Campylobacterota bacterium
ATGCAGAGAGTTCTTTTTTTCTTTATAAGCTATAGCTTCTTGTATAGAACCATATCTTCTTTTAAGCCCACTTAACTCTTCTAAACGATTTAACACATCTTCTACATCTATCTCATCAAGAGCATGAAATTTACTTTGTGCACTATCAAATACTGCTCTTAACTCATTCATACTATCATCAAAAAAAGAACTCTCTGCATCTAGTGCATCTAAAGCATTACTAACTAAATGTTCATACTCAAAAATCTTATCTGCAATAGAAATCTTTTCAAGAACTTTCTCTTTTTTACTTAACTCTTTTTTTATCTCAATGAGCTCTATATCTTCATCTACCTTTGGGTCTATCTCTTGTATCTTGTTTATCTCAAAAGTAGCAAATTCTTTTAATTCTACTATCCTTTTTTCTTCCTCTTGCACTGCATCTAACTCTTTTTTGACCTCTTTATAGTGCTTAAAAACTTTTTCATAATTTTGTTTTAAAGTAAATATATCTATATCTTTAGAGTGTATCATATTGTCTAATATTAATAGTAGATTTTCATTTTCAAAATCACTAAAATCCTTTAGACTTAAGTGTTTTAGGTAGTTTGCAGACAGATTTGAGATAACTTTTTTTGATACACTTTGAGAGTTAACAAAGTATCTTACTTTCTCTTTTCTTATCTGCTTAAATACATTTATATCATCATTTTGTATCCCTGTTTTATCTTCATCTATATCCCAAGTTACACTAGACTCACAGATAGAAGCTTCACAAGATGCACCACCAACAGAGGACAAGATAGAGTTCATTAGTATAGATTTACCACTACCACTAGCCCCAGTAAAAACAACAAGACCATGTTTAAAGTTTAGTTCACTCTCACCAAAACTTAGATAATCTTTTAGATAAAATCTTTCTATCATTTATAGCACCTCTTTTATATTTTGAATTATACTTCATTTAGTTTATGCTAAGATAATACAAAAGGATTTTCGTGCAAATATTAACTATGACAGATATAAAAAAGCATCTAAAAAGTGTTGCAAATGACTTAGATGCAGAGGTTAAAAGACTTTTTCATGGCAGAGGTGGTCTTTATGAAGGATGGAGGCATCTCACTATAGATTCTATAGATACTATCTTAAGTGTAGCTATTTATTTTGAAAAAGATGATGAAAATGAGCTTATAGAGATGCTAAAGGAGTTTATAAAAACTTCAAGACACACTACATTAGTAGTACAAAGAAGATATATAAAAGGTAACCCTAGTGAGGTAGTTTGTGGAAAAATTCCAGAAGAAGTTTTTGCCATAGAAAATGGGATAAAAATAAAACTAAACCTACTATCTAACCGTAATTCTGGCTACTTTGCAGATATGAAAAATGGTAGAGAGTTTGTTAGACAAAACGCCAAAGACAAAAGAGTTTTAAACTTGTTTGCATACACTTGTGCTTTCTCTGTCTTTGCAAGATTTGGTGGTGCTTATGAAGTTATAAATGTAGATATGAGTAAAGGTGCTTTAAAATCAGGTATGATTAACCACTCCATAAACAACATAGACCCAAAAGGTATAAGTTACCTACCATATAACATACTAAAATCTTTTTCATCTTTAAAAAGGAAAGGGCCTTATGATTTTATTATCATAGACCCACCAAGTTTTCAAAAAGGGAGCTTTGAAGCTACAAAAGACTATAGAAAAATCATCATGAAACTACCACAACTTGCATCTGAGGAGTGTACCTTACTAGCTTGTTTAAATTCTCCTGATTTAGATGAAATGTTTTTAAAAAATCTCATACAAGAGTTAGCACCAAGTTTTAAGTTTTGTCATAGAATTAAAAATTTAGACGAATTTGCAAGTGCAGATGAGAGTAGAAGCCTTAAAAATTTAGTTTTTAAAAGAAAATTAGATAGTTAAAACTAGCTAGTTCCCACACTGAGTATGGGAGCTAATTAAATTAGTTCTTTAAAAGCTTTTTCCAAGATTTTTCTATCTTTGATGCAAGCTTTTTAGTAACACCTTTTACCTCTGTCAATATTGAGCTGTTTTGATGTAAGACACCTATAACTTCATCTATATTACCAAAATGTTCTATGATAGTTTTTACTTTTTTCTTACCAATCCCCTCAATAGAAGTCAAAAAGTCACTTAATTCATCTTTTGTTATCTTTGCTTCTTGTTCTACTTTTGATTCTACAGACTCATCTCCAGATGGATTTGGTACATCTTTTGAAATTTTTTGTTTTTTTGTTTTTTTAGATACTTTTAGAGCTAGATTATCTTGATAGTTCCATTTCTCACTTGGCCACTCTTCGCTCCATCTTCTTTTTACACCATACATTTTATACTCACTATCTAAAACATGAAGATAAACTTCATTATCACCAAATAGTTTTCTTTTCTTACCAAAATATGCACCATCATAACTAGGGCTATATTTTCCAAATGTTATATGTCTAAGAGTTCTAAGTATAGAAGCATCCATCTTACCTAACTCTTCCCAATTAAACATTGGGGCATGAGGTTTTTTAAATCTACCCTCACTAAGTAACCACATCAGATACTGACCTATCCAGTCTCTTATGTATGGAAAAGCAGCAAAAGCAGTAGCACACTCAAGTATGCGAACTTTACCATCTTTTCCATAAGCAACATCACAAGCCCAGTACTCAGCTTTAGCTGCTTTAGAAACTTTTACAGCTAAATCAAGAACATTTTTAGGGACATCCATATAATCCATACTTCCACCTTGAGAAGTGTTAGTTAACCATTCCCCTTCTGGTGCACGACGCCAAAAAGCACAAACAGGTTTATGACCTATAAGCATAACCCTTATATCTGCTTCCATCGGTACAAAATCTTGGAAATATTGTGGATGATATTTTTTCTCATCAAAAAGTGCTCTAGCTTCTTTATAGTTATCTACTTTATGAACAAAATATCCACCATAATTAGATGGTCCGTAAGATTTTTTAATAATTTTAGGATATTTACATTTTTTTAAAAATTTATCTGCATTATCATGTTTATAATAGATATATGTTTTAGGAATAGGAAGGTCATATTTCCAAGCAAATCTAGTTACATTTTCTTTTGATTTGTTTGAAAACTGTGTATCCATAGATGGGATAAACCTTACATGAGGAAGCTCACGAGCAATCTCTCTAAAAGTTTCATAAGCAGTAGCAGGAATATTACCAATAAGCACATCGATTTTTTTGCGTTTAACCTCTTTGATAAATCTATCTTTATCATTTTTCCAGTGGTATGTTACTGTTTCTATCTTATTTGGCCAACCTTTGAAGTTTGAATGGTCAAAAAATCTTAGTACATAATCAAGATATAAAAACCCGATTTTTGGTAGTTGCTTATTGCTTAGTCCCATTTTATTTTCCTATTTTACTTTTTCTAAGTACTCACACTCTACAGTGTTAACTTTGATTAAATCACCTTCTAAAACATGGTATGGTACTTGAACAACTGCACCTGTTTCAAGTGTGGCTGGTTTTTTACTACCACTAGATGTATCACCTTTAAAGTTTGGTGGTGTTTCTGTAATGATTAGTTCCATAGTTTCTGGAGCTTGAACAGAGATAGCATTACCTTTATAGAAAACTATATCTACATTTATACCATCTTTAAACCATTTAGATGCATCATCACATTGTTCATAAGTAAGTCCCAGTTGATCATAAGTTTCATTATCCATAAATTGATACATATCACCATCATCATAAAGGTATTGCATAGTTTTATACTCTATAACAGGTACCTCAAATTTATCTCCTGCATGAACTGTTTTTTCAACAACTTTACCATTTAAAAAACTCTTCATCTTCATACGAACGAATGCTGCACCTTTACCAGGTTTAACATGTTGAAATTCAACTACTTTATATGGTACTTCACCAACTACTAAACGGACATTCTTCTTGATATCACTCATACCTATTGTTGCCATTAATTCACCTTAGTTTTATCTTTAGCAAATTTTACCAAATAGGTACTTAATCTTATATTGAATATAATTTTACTAATGAAACAAATAGATAAAATAGCAATAAGCATCGGTGATTTAAATGGCGTTGGTTTAGAAATAGCTCTAAAAGCACATAATGAAGTATCTAAGTTATGTACTCCGGTATATTGCATAAGTCAAAAGATGCTAGAACAAGGTTCTAAACTTTTAGATATAGAGATACCAAAAAACATACAACTTTATGAGATCGATACAGAGTTTAAGATAAGAGCAGGAAAAATAAGCTCTGCATCTGGTAAATACTCTTATGATTCTTTTATGAGTGCTATAAAACTATGTGAAAAAAATATCGTAGATGCAGTGGTTACTATGCCCATACATAAAGAAGCATGGATGTTAGCAGGTCTAGAGTATAAAGGGCATACAGATTTACTAAGAAAACATTTTAATCAAGAAGCAATTATGATGCTTGGATGTGAGGAGATGTTTGTTGCGCTATATACAGAGCATATACCATTAAAAAGCATTGCATCTAACATAAAAGAAGATAAAATATATGACTTTTTAATAGCTCTACATAGAAGTATAGGTGATAAAAAAGTAGCTGTTTTAGGTCTAAATCCTCATGCTGGAGATAATGGTGTTTTAGGAGATGAAGAGATAGAGATACAAAAAGCTATAAAAAAAGCCAACAAAACCATAAAAAAAGATATATTTGATGGTGCGATAGTTCCTGACATAGCTTTTACTCCAAGTTTTAGAAAAAATTATAACTACTTTGTAGCGATGTATCATGACCAAGGACTAGCTCCATTAAAAGCACTATATTTTGATGAAAGTGTAAATATATCTCTAAACCTACCCATCATAAGAACATCAGTT
>JAADDU010000033.1 GCA_013153755.1 Campylobacterota bacterium
GTAGGTGTCAATAAAGAAAATGATGTTGTTTTACCAACAGGAGTTTTTAAAAGAGAACCAATGCTTTTTAAATTTTTAAAAGAGACTCAACATGTTGGAGATATAAAAGATTTTGATAATTTATCCATACCTTTTAGAGCTGTTGCAACAGATATAAAAAATGGAGATGCAGTAGTATTAAAATCTGGTTCACTTGCAAAAGCCATATATGCTTCTAGTTCTATCCCCGGTGGTTTTCAACCCATAAATATAGATGGAAAAGATTTAGTAGATGGTGGTGTTAGTGATAATATGCCTATAGGTGTAGCAAAAGCGATGGGTGCAGATATCATCATAGCAGTTGATGTTAGTGAAAATTTTGAAAAAGATTTAGATGTGGATTCTTACTTTGTGGTGATGGGGCAACTTGTGAACATCCTTATGAGAAAAAATGCAAATGAATCTATAGCAACATTAGATGCAGATGATATACTTCTAACTCCAGATTTGAAAGGTTTTAGTGGTTTAGATGCAGAGAAATATGCACAAATCATACAAAAGGGTGTTGAAGTAACTCAAAAATCTTATGCATCTAAACTAAAAAAGCTCTCTTTGAATGATGAAGATTATGAGAAATATAAACAAAAGTATAGAAAAAAGCATAACTATAATTATCCAATCATAGATGAGATAAAGATACAAAACCCAACATATATAAGTGATGAGTCTATCTTAAAAAGATTACATATAAAAGCTGGAGACAGACTAGATATACAATCATTAAAAGATGATTTGATGCATATTTATAATATGATGATTTTTGATAGTGTTGAGTATGATATAGAGAGAAAAAATGATAAAAATATTTTAATCATCACTACAAAATCTAGTTGGGATAACCATGGAGAAGTTCGTTTTGCACTTGGGGTAGAAGATGATTTTAAAGGTCATTCTGAATATTCCATAAAACTTGGATACACAATGTTTGGCATAAATAAGTACGGTGCTGAGTGGAAAAGTGATTTTGAGATAGGGCAAAATCAAATGTTAAAAACTGAGTTTTTTCAACCATTGGATTCTATGCAAAGATTCTATGTAAAACCATCTATAATGTATAAAAAACTCTCAAATGTTATACCTGTAAACAGATATAATTCAAACCTATTTGGAGATATGGAACTCTCAAGAAGAAGATATGGTGTGAGTTTAGCACTTGGTATGCATATCTCAACTGATTATGAGTTTGAAGTTGGTGCTTCTGTGTTTAAAGATAATATAAAGATAGAGAATGCACAAATAGATGAACATATAAAATCAAGACCAGTGTACCTCTCTTTAAAAACAGATAGTTTAGATAATCTAAATTTTCCAAAAAGTGGTGTAAAATCTAAAATACTCTGGACAAAAGAGATGGAAAGTTTTGATAGTGAGTATAATTATGAACAAATATATGCAGAGTTTGAAAAACCTATAACTATAGCATCACATAACATCACAACATATTTAAAATATGGAAATACTTATAAAAATAAAAACATAGGTATTATGGGTTCTTTTAGCCTTGGTGGACTTTTTAATCTCTCTGGCTATGCACCATATTCCCTAAATGATGAAAATATGCTTCTTGGTGTGTTAAAATATAGATATGAGATAAAAGATGGTGGTTTTTTCGGTGTGTTAAACGCTCCATTATATGCTGGTTTTAGTACAGAGATAGGAAATACATGGTCAAAAGGTGATAATGTTTCATACGCAATGATGAAAAAATCAGCATCGTTATATGTTGCAGCAGATACCTTTTTAGGTGTATTTTATTTTGCTTATGGGGTTTCAAATGAGCAACACAATAGATTATATCTATACTTAGGAGAAAAATTTTAATGAGAAAAACAACTTTAATCATAGGTGCAGGTGGAGTTAGTCGTGTAGTTGTACATAAATGTGTGCAAAATTCAGAAGTTTTTGGTCAAATCGTTTTAGCAAGTAGAACAAAAGCTAGATGCGATGAAATAAAATCAGAGCTTTTAGATGCAAAGATACAAACAAAAGAGTTAGATGCAGACAACACTCAAGCGATAATTAATCTTATAAATGAGATAGATGCAGATATAGTTATAAATGTAGCACTTCCATATCAAGATTTAACCATTATGGATGCTTGTATAGCGACAAAGACACCATATCTTGATACTGCAAACTATGAACACCCAGACGAAGCAAAGTTTGAGTATAAAGAGCAATGGGCTAGAGATGAGAAGTTTAAAGAAGCAGGAATTATGGCTCTTTTGGGAAGTGGATTTGACCCAGGGGTTACAAATGTATTTTGTGCTTATGCTCAAAAACATTACTTTGATGAGATACACTATATAGATATACTTGATTGTAATGCCGGAGATCATGGTTATGCTTTTGCAACAAACTTTAACCCTGAGATAAACTTAAGAGAAGTTAGTGCAAATGGTCGCTACTGGGAAGATGGAGAGTGGCATGAAACCAAACCTATGGAGATAAAAATGGTGTGGGATTATCCAGAAGTTGGCGAAAAAGACAGCTACCTGCTTTACCATGAAGAGATGGAGTCTTTAGTTAAACATATAAAAGGGTTAAAACGCATAAGATTTTTTATGACATTTGGGCAAAGTTATCTGACACATATGAACTGTTTGCAAAATGTTGGGATGTTAGGCATAGAGCCCATTGAGCATAAAGGGCAAAAAATCATCCCTATGGAGTTTTTAAAAACACTTCTACCAGACCCTGCGAGTTTAGGAAGTAGAACAAAAGGTAAAACAAACATAGGCATAGTTGCAGAGGGTATAAAAGATGGAGAGAAAAAGAAAATCTATATCTATCAAGTAAGTGACCATGAAAAATGTTTTGCAGAAGTAAATAGTCAAGCCGTAAGCTACACAACAGGTGTACCAGCGATGATAGGTGCAAAACTGATGCTAGAGGGTAAATGGAGTGGCAAAGGGGTTTTTAACATGGAAGAGTTTGACCCAGATATATTTATGGATGAGTTAAATAAACAGGGATTACCTTGGCAGATAAAAGAGCTTTAAAAACACCATACTATATATGCTATGAAGAGCTTTTAGAAAAAAATCTTCAAACTCTTAGTTATGTTCAAAAACAAAGTGGGGCTAAAATCATCTTAGCTCTTAAAGGTTTTGCTATGTGGAGTACATTTGAGCTTGTGAAAAAGTATCTTTATGGGTGTACAGCAAGTGGACTTTATGAAGCAAAACTTGCAAAAGAGGAGTTTTCTAAAGAGGTTCATACATACTCACCAGCCTTTAGAGATGAAGAGATAGATGAGATAGCTACTATCTCAAATCATATAGTATTTAACTCACCAAATCAGTTACTAAAGTATGCAAAAAGGGTAAAAGGTATTAATCCAGATATTAGTATCTCTTTGCGTATAAACCCAGAATTTAGTGCATCTCCAAAAGAGATTTATAACCCTTGTGGAGTGTATAGTCGTTTAGGAACAACATTTGAAAATTTTGATGAAAGAGTTTTAAAATATATAGATGGACTAAACTTTCATGCCCTTTGTGAACAAGGAGCTGATGAATTAGAAGCAGTTTTAGAAGCTTTTGATAGTAAATTTTCATGCTATTTTGATGGTTTAAAATACATAAATTTTGGTGGTGGACACCATATAACAAAAGATGGTTATGATGTGGATAAACTCATAAATATCATTAAAAATTTTAAAAAAAAGTATGATGTTGATGTTTACCTTGAACCAGGAGAAGCAGTAGGGTGGGAGTGTGGAGATTTGGTTAGTAGTGTACTAGATATAGTAGATAACGGTATGAAGATAGCCATACTAGATACTTCAGCAGAAGCTCACATGCCAGATACTCTTGCGATGCCTTATCGTGCAGAAGTTGAGAGGGCAGGGGATGTGGATGAGAAAGCTTATACTTATAGACTAGCTGGAAATACTTGTTTAGCAGGTGATATTATGGGTGATTACTCTTTTGATAAACCATTGAGTATTGGGGATAAAGTTGTATTTAAAGACCAAATTCACTATACTTTTGTTAAAAATACAACATTTAATGGCATAAAATTACCATCTTTAGTTTTTGAGAAAAAAGATACTACTCGTGTTATAAAAGAGTTTGGCTATAATGAATACAAAGGAAGATTATCATGATAGAAGATAAACAAAGATGGAATGAAAAGTATAAAACAGATGCAATGCATCAAAATCCATCAAAGATACTTGAAGATTATGTAGAACATGCAAAAGTTGGCAATGCTTTAGATGTAGCTTGTGGAAATGGTAGAAATACTAACTTTTTACATGATAAAGGTTTTCATATAGATGCAGTAGATATATCTGATGAAGCATTAAAACAAGTAAAAAGTGGTGCGACTATAAATAAGATAGAGGTAGATTTAGATAGGTACAATATAGCTCCAAATAAGTATGATTTGATTTTAAATATAAACTACCTAAATCGCCGTTTAGTATCTCAAATGAAAGATGGGCTTAAAAATGGAGGAATCATTATATTTAAGACATTTTTACTAGCACATGGCGACTTTAAAATCCCAACTATGAATCTAGACTATCTTTTGAGAAAAAATGAGCTTTTACATATGTTTATAGGTCTTGATATTATCTACTATGAAGAGAAAATAGAGGTAAACAAAAAAGGACAAAAAGTTAAAGTAGCTTCTCTTGTTGCAAAAAAAGGGTAGTTTTTTTTATTCTATTTTAAAGGTATAATACTAAAAATAAATTATTATAGGTATTAAAATGGATATAAAATTATTAGATAAAAGTATAGATGCTTTAGATGCAGAGGTTTTAGTTAAGT
>JAADDU010000148.1 GCA_013153755.1 Campylobacterota bacterium
ATCTATAACCATATCTTTTTGACCTAGATATACTTCTAATTTTACTCCTGCATCTATGACCTTTTTTAAATCATCTAGATTCCAAATATATTCTAAAAGTTCATCTAACTCATCTGTATTTGTCTTTATTTGTTGAACTATTTTTTGTTCATGTGGGTAAAAACAAGAAGCCATAAATTTTTTAAGATATAGTAGTTCATTTTTATTATAAGATAGTATCTGAAGTCTTTTAAATTTTGCATCTTTTGTTTGGAAGAATGCTGGAGAAAAAAGTTGTAGCGTATCTACTCTTTGTGAATTTAGTAATCTCTTTTTAACTTCATTAAGTGCTTTTATAGAACCATAACTAAATCCACAAACACAATACTCAGAAGTATTTATATACTCCTTAAAAAGGTACTCTTCCCCTATGAGAGAAAAGCCATTAAAGTACTGCATCTAACACCTTTTTTACATCTATTTTAGAGATACTTTCTTTTTCATATAAGATACCTTCAACAGTTTCTATAATATCTGGCATAGATTCTAAGAGTAGTTTTGTCTCATCATATAGTCTTGTCATTAGAGTACTACTTTCATCATTTATACAAATTAAAGATGAACCCATACCATACTCTTTTAACATTTTATCTATAAGTTTTTTAGCTTCATCTAAATCAATTTTTGCACTACTTGCATGTTCTTTGTATCTCATATCTGAAGCAACTATACCAGATAAAAGCATTTTTACTCTTGATTCTAGTTCATGCTTTATGAGTGGTTCATCTGTAGTTGGTGTAAGCTTTTCATTTGAAAGCATAAGTTTTTCAAAAGGTAAATCAAAATAAGTTGCACAAACAACTTTAGCAGATTGATAAGTTATGCGATGTCGTTTTTGTTTGTCATTTAGCATTTGAAGCTTCTTTTTACCAAACATAACTTTGTCTTTTACTTGATGGAAATGTTCTATATTTACTTGAAAATCATTTTGTCTAAGAGCTAAAAGAGCAGCTTCATTTACGATAGCAGCTAATGATGCACCATTAAACCCTACTGTCATATTTGCTATTTGTTTTACATCTAGAGCATGTGGTACTTTAGCTAAATATTTTTCTAAGATAGATGCTCTTTCTTGTTTTGTTGGGAGTTCAACAAATATGCGTCTATCAAATCGTCCAGCACGAAGAAGAGCAGAGTCTAATATATCTATCTTATTTGTAGCTGCGACAACTATGACACCACTTTGACTCTCAAAACCATCCATCTCTGTTAAAAGTTGGTTTAGTGTTGCTTCTCTTTCATCATTTCGTTGACCATCTCTCTTTTTACCCACTGCATCTATCTCATCTATAAAGATAATACTAGGAGCATTGTTTTTTGCAACACTAAAGAGTTCATGTACTCTTTTTGCACCCATACCAACATAGATTTGAACAAAAGATGCACCACTTTGGTAGTAAAACGGAACACCAGCTTCATGTGCTACAGCTTTTGCTATCATAGTTTTACCAACACCAGGAGGACCAACTAGTAAAACACCTCTTGGCATTCTTGCACCAAAACTTCTGTATCGTTTAGGATTTTTTACAAAGTCTATGATCTCTTCTAGTTCAACTTTTACTTCACTAATTCCACCAATATCATCAAAACTCACATCACTTTTTATGGACTCTATGGGGCTATACTGAGCTATATCCATACTAGTTTTAGAAGTTTGTTGTTGAGTTGTAGTGGTTATTGTATTGTTTCGTTTTTGAAACCAGATAAGCAGAAGTGTTCCTAGACCTAAAAACAAAACACTAAACAAAATATATATGAGTATATTTGAACTTGTATCTACTTTTACTTTGTATTTTGCAAACATTTTTGGTGTTACTATAGAAGATTGTATTTTGTAAAAATCATTATCTGTTTTTAAATATATAAAATCTTTAGTTGCTGTTACTTTTTGAACTGTTTGTGTTTTTAGTACGTTTTGCATCTGTTTTAAATTTAGCTCTTGTGCATTGTCTCTAAGTAGTGCAAATAAAACTAAAGCTACAATAAAAAAAGATGATACTATGAGTAAAATTTTATTTATTTTAGATAGTTGCATAGTTAAACTCCTCTTTAGTAGTATAGTTATTTATATCTAACCAGTTTCCAACTAAGTCCTCTTTTGATTTTATAATCACTTGGTTGAAATGTTGGTCATACCCCATATAAAGGTCGTCTTTTTTACTTTCTATAAGAACTTTTAACTCTCCTTTAAAAGCATCCCTAAACTCAAGATTTTTTCTTTTTATAATACTTTGAACTTGATGAAGTCTATCTTTTGCAATTTTTCCATTAACCTCTGGCTTCATAAAAGCTGATTGTGTACCGTCTCTTTTTGAGTATGTAAAAGCATGGATGTGTGTAAGTGGCAATCTCTCTAAGTTTAACATAGCCTCTTTCCAAAGCTCTTCACTCTCCCCTGGATGACCTGTGATAAAGTCCGTTCCTATCGCAAAACCTTTAGATGCAATGAATTCAAAAAGCTCTTTATCATCTTTATAAGCATTTCGTCTATTCATAAGTCTAAGCATCTTTGGTGATGTGTGTTGAAGTGCAATATGAAGATGTTTTTCTAGCCAAGGCTCATCTAGTATCTCTTTAAATTCATCTCCTATTTGGATAGGTTCAACACTTCCAAGTCTTATGCGTCTTACACCTCTAATAAGTGAGATTTTTTTCATCAGTTTTGCTAGAGAAGTGTCTGTTTTTTGCCCATAACTTCCAACATTTGTACCTGTTAAGATAAACTCTCCAAAACCATTTCGTGCAAGTCGTGTAATTTGTTCTAATATACGACTCTCATCCATACTTCTAGCATCGCCACGAACAAAAGGGATGATGCAGTAAGAACATCTAAAACTACACCCCTCTTGAATCTTTATAAAAGCTCTACTTTTACCAACAAAGTCATCAACTATGGCATCATCTATAAAGTTTAAATCTCCTGCATCATAAAAAGGTTTTGTTTGTGATAGTAGTGCATCTATTTTTAGTTTTTCACTTTGACCAAATACACCATGAACTCTACCTGATGCTAGTAGGCTTTGCCCTTTTGTATGTGCGCCACAACCTGTTAAAAAGATTTTTGGTGCATCTAATTTTTTTTCCACATGAGAGAGATATGAACGAACATGTGTATCTGCTCCATTTGTAACAGTACAAGAGTTTATGACAACTATATCTGCTTGACTCTCATCTTGTGTTATATCGTACTCTTTTATAGCACCCATCATCACTTGTGAATCATAAAGGTTTGTTCTACAACCAAATGTTTTAAAGTAAACTTTTTGTTTTTTATCACTCACTTAAACAACCTCACTTGTATCAAAAGGTGCTTCTTTTCTTTCATCTTGTATATGAAGTTTTTGTGTAGGGTATGCTATGGTTATATCATCTTCATTATTAAAGGCGTCTACTATCTCTAGTGAAATTACACTTCTTAAAGTTAGAGTTGCATAAGCATTTGTTAGATACCATGCATCTATAGAGATACCATTTGGTTCTATAAATGAGAAGATTCTCGGCTCTACATTTGTGTTTTTAAGGCTATATTGGTTTCTTAATTTATTTAACTGTTTTCTTGTTATATCTGTATAACCTTTAGAGTACTTTTTAACCACTTCTTTAGCTAGATGCATTGCTTTTTTATGATTTGAATCAAAAGTAACAGTTATATGTATCCCATCCCAAACAGTTTTTAGTGAGGAGTGGGTATAGTTTGCTATCATTCTAGTAAACACATAGTTATTTGGTACAAATATAATCCTACCAGCTCTTCTGTTTTGCATAATGGAAGTAAGAGTTATGTCTTCTAAAATAGTCATACGAAGTAGTGAAATATCCATAACATCACCAACATATCTCATTCCATCCATATCTACACGGATTCTATCACCTACATGGATACTACCACCTATAACGATAACAAGCCATCCAAGCATACTCATAAACCAGTCTTTCATAGCGATGGCGATACCAGCAGAGGCAAAACCTAATATCGTGACAAAATAACTAACATTTTCTATATAGTTAAAAAATAGTATGAGGATAATTATGGTTACATTTATAAATGTGATGATTTTATTTGCCATATAAAATCGTTCATTATCTGTAATGTATTTTTTAACAAAGAGTTTTATGATAAAGAAAAAGATAAAAACTAGTAGGACAGTAACACCTATCTTTGCAAGTTTAAAAACTTGTACTTCTATATCTTTATTTATATTTATCTCAAGTATTTCTAGTCTTTTTTGATAAACTTCAGCTGTTACATCCATCGTATCTAGTGCAGTTTCAAAGCTTTCTAACTCTTTTTTCTTAAAATGTATATCTGTTGTATATTTTTTATTTTTATTTAATTTTAGTAATTCTTTATAAATTTCTAATTCTTTTTTTAACAATTTTATAAGTTCTGTTAGTTCTACTTTTCTTTTTATATAGTCATTAAAGTCTGCATCTAAAGTTTTTATAAGAGAAATACCTGCAAAGATATCAAAAGGGTTAGAGATACTTGGTCTGTCTTCTATGCTTGGTGGAGTTATGAGTTTTGAAAAAGGTGCACTATCTTTTTTCTTTAGTTTTTCTATCTCTGATGTTAAAATCTTCTCTTTTGATACAAGTGCTGTTAATTCATCACTCTCTTTTAAACTCTTTTTTCTTTTTTTTGTGAGATATTTTATCCTCTTTTGTATCTTTTGAAGAGATTCTCTTACCTCTAGGGATGTTAAGTAAGAGGCATAACTTTTAGTCCAAACTTTTTCTTGAGTTATATTCATCTCTAATTGTTCAAGTTTAGA
>JAADDU010000002.1 GCA_013153755.1 Campylobacterota bacterium
ACTATAGGGTACTTTCCAAGGTTTACATTTGCAAATATGAGGTACTTTTTTATAAAAGTTGAGAGTGCTGGAAAATCTAAGATAGACTGATGAGTAGATATATAGATGGCATTTTTTGGTATGTCATCTCTTAGATATTTTTTTAAAACTATTTTTGGAGTTAAAAAAAAGAAAATTTTATAAGATATAGATGAACCCCACTGAAAAACATACATAGGTTCTTTTGTAAAAAAATGTGCTACAATATATGTAATATATCCGGGAATGACAAGGATACCTAGAACCCCAAAAAAGATAAAATGACCAATGCTACCTAGAATACAACCGTACATAAAAAACCTTTCCATATATGATTTGTGCAAATAAAGCTACAAAAAATAAGATATACCAACCAACAGATGCATAAAATGCCCAAACAACATCATTTGTAAAATTGACAACATAAAGATGGATCAAAGTGTTTATGAGCATAACTACCACCCAGTACCCATCCCCTTTTTTTAGATACTCAACCTCAACCTCACTCAACTCTTTTTTGTAAAACTGCCTCGTAAAACCTAAAACCATCTCTTTTTTGTTAAAGTGTGAGTCTATAAACAAAAACAAAAATATACTAGAGAGTGTTACAGGGATATACTTGACACTCTCTAAGGATGAAAAATAGTAAGCAAAAGAGAGTGCTACCACATATATAGTTGGCAACATCATATCTCTAAGAGTACTTTTTTTAACTGCCTTATAGATAAAAAATCCAACTGCCATCACAAGATAGAGTAAAACAACACTTCTAAACTCAAAGTAGTGTATAAGGACTACAAATGCCGGAGCAAATATGATGTTTAGAAAATTTGATAACATATTATGCTACCTTACCATCCCACCACTTATGTTTAAAACCTCACCTGTTACATAAGATGCTTTATCTGCTAAGAAAAAGACACACTCTGCTACATCTTGTGGCTTTCCAACCCTTTTTAGTGGGATAGATTTTTTCATCTCTTTTAAGTCTAACTCTTTTGTCATCTCTGACTCTATAAGCCCAGGTGCTACTGCATTTACCCTTATCTTGTATCTTGCTACTTCTATGCTAAGAGCCTTAGTAAAAGCTATCATCGCACCTTTTGCAGCGGAATAGTTTGTCTGCCCTGCAT
Source organism: Campylobacterota bacterium (assembly GCA_013153755.1). Next base: position 1,152 of record JAADDU010000002.1, read on the forward strand.
TACCAACAAGACCAGATACAGAAGCTACATTGACTATAGAGCCTTTTTTGTTGCTTATCATGGCTTTTAGAAGAGCTTTTGTCACAAAGTAAGTACCGTTTACTGAAGTATCTATAACATCACTCCAGTCCTTATCTTCCATCCAGAAAAAAAGCTTGTCTTTTGTGATACCTGCATTGTTTACCAACACATCAACCTCTATATTTTCAAGCTTTGCATAAACATCATCTTTATCTGATATATCAAAACAGATAGTCTCAGAGTTTTCAAGCTCACTTTTTAACTCATCTGCCTTTGCTTGTTGGCTTCTGTAGTGAAGATACACAAAGTAGCCATTATCGTGAAAGTATCTCGCACAAGCCTCACCTATAGCACCTGTTGAGCCTGTTATAAGAACTTTTTTCATTATATAAACTTCCCATCAAGAAGCATCTTTTTAACTGTTTGTATATCAAGGTCAAGTCTTCTGTCCTCTTTTAACATACTCACCTCTTCTCTGATGATGTCATAAGTGTTTTGAAGATGTTTTGAGCATTTTTCATACCCTCTTATATCTACTGCTTGAGCTATACCCAAAAATGCGATACTAAGCATATTTGCCAAGTCTGGCATCTGTGCTTGAAAGTTTCTTGCAGCCGTTGTCCCCATACTCACTTTATCTTGATTTAGTGATTCTGTTGGTCTTGAGTATAAAGAAGCTGCATTTGTATTCATAATCACATCTGCACTTAGTGAGCTTAGAGTTACTTGTATAAGTTTAAAAGCGTGGTGTGTTGATTTGTGGTTTATCTTAAGACTCTCTCCTAGCCCTTTGTTAAATTTATGGTCAACTAAAAGAGCAAACTCTTTATCTAACAAGTCAGCCAGATTTCCAACACATATCTTCATAGTATCCATAGCATGAGCGATATATCCACCATAAAAGTTACCAGAAGTATAAATCTTTTTACCAACATGGTCTATGAGTGGGTTATCATTTACACCATTTATCTCAGTTTTTATCCACTTTTTTGAAACTGCCAAATTATCACGAACTACACCTAAAACCTGTGGTGCACACCGGATGGAGTATCTATCTTGTATATTTTGCTCTTTTTCAAGATGGAAGTTTTCATATCTGCTAAAAGCTTTATGTGTAAGTTTTGAGTCTTGACACTTTTTAAAGATATTTTTTGCAGATATTTTTTGCCCTTCAAATGGTTTTGATTCGTGTACAAAAGGCTCTAATGGAGTTGTATCACAAAGAAGCACCTCATAGATAGCTGCTACAAAACTCTCCATAGATGCAAGTAAAATCTCAAATTCATCTATAGCATGAAGAGCGATAGAACTCATAGCAGCAGTACCATTTATAACAGCAAGTGCTTCTTTTGCTTTAAATACATAAGGTTTAATTCCTAGTTCTTTATATACATCAATAGTTTTACGCTCTTGACCTTTATATATAACCTCTCTCTCCCCTGCAATAACTGCGGCGATATAAGAGAGTGGTGCCAAATCTCCACTAGCCCCAACTGAACCTTGAGATGGGATGAGTGGATATATCTCATTGTCTAAAAGTAGTTCAAACCTTTTAAGAAGGTTATAACTAACACCACTTTTACCCTTGCTAAGACTTATGAGTCTTATGGTTACCATGATTTTAGAAACTTCAGCACTTAAGTACTCTCCAACACCAACACCACAAAATCTATAAAGGTTTTTTTGCAACTCTTCAGCTTCTTCAAATGCAGCGTAGTTACTTCCAGCCTCACCATAACCTGTAGTGATACCATAGATAGGTCTTCCATCACGAATCTGTTTTATCAAAAACTCATGACCCTCATTTATAAACTCTACAAACTCTTTATCTTGGCTTAGTTTTATCTTCTCATTGTTCATAAATTTATCATAACTTACAGTTTTGTTATCAACTATCATCTCTATTTTTCCTTAAAGTTCTACTAAAATTTTATCTATATTATTTTCATACATCTCTACTACACCCATCAAATCTCTTAGTGAGTCTATAATACCAACCATTTTACAGCTTTGTAACTCTTTTGCATCATCTTGTTTATCATCTATTTCTAAAACAACACCAACACCAGCCTCAAGATAACCTGTACATCTGTTTATCTCATCTATATTTTTTATATTTATACACTCTATAGCTACACACAAGATTCTCTCTCGAGAAACAAGAGCCTGAAGTGCTGCTGTTTTTAAAGTATCTAGTGATGTTTTTGAGCCTGAAGATATAGTAATGATCTCATCTTTATCTTTTTCTAAAAGTGAAAAGTAAGATGGTGCAGTATTATATACACTATTTTGAAAAGAGGTTGGAGATAATGGAGCATCACAAATCACTGCATCTGCTATCTTTGATGTTTCTTCAAGCTCACTATAACAACTTCCATAAACCACTTTTCCATCTTTAAAATCACATTTATCACTTAGATATATCATAACTTTAGCATTTCTTGTTAGCCTACGCCTCATCATCATTTTTGGAACGAGTCGTTTTTCATCTAAATCTTCTATCTTTGTTTTTGCATAAATTCTATGTGCGTTTATAATTTTTAATGCTACTTTTTTCATCTACAAGCTCCAAAAACCAACGATGTGTTATTACCACCAAAAGCAAATGAATTACTTATTACATATTTTATTTTCATCTCTACACTATCTTTAGGTATTTTTATATTTGTATTTTCTTGATTTTTTAGTCCAGTTTGGGGAGGGATGAGAGATTTTTTGATACACTCACAAGAAACTATAGCCTCAATCGCTCCAGCAGCTCCAAGTGTATGACCTGTTATAGCTTTTGTTGAACTGACAAAAACATCCCTACCAAAAAGTTTCTCAACAGCTAAAGATTCCACCTTGTCATTTGCTAAAGTAGCAGTTCCATGAGCATTTACATAGTCTATATCATTAACATTAAGTCCTGCATCTACTATGGCATCTTTCATGGAGCTTATCGCCCCTGTTGCCTCTGGATCAGGGTTTGTCATGTGGTAAGCATCACTACTGGCACCAACACCTTTTAACTCTACCGAGTCTTGTGTTTTAGTACTTTGAACAAGTAAGGCTGCTACTGCTTCGGCTACATTCATCCCATTTCTATCTTTATCAAACGGTGTACACTTTTTATTTGCTAAAACACCAAGAGCATGAAAACCTAAAACAGTTGAGTAACAAAGTCCATCTGCTCCAACTACTAATATATTTTTATATGCATCTACATTTATAAGTCTTTTAGCTAAAAGTAGAGCGTTTGCACTTGAGGTACAAGCAGTTGAGATAGCACGGGTATCATAAAAACCAAATTCATCTTTTAGATAATCACTCAAAACATTCATAGAGTATCTGTTTGGGTCTATATTTTTATAACTTTTTTCCTTATAAAATATCTCTTCACACTCTTGCATCCCACCAACAGATGAGCCTAAAAGCAGTAAAGTGTCATGAAAATTATCTAGATTAGATTGTTCAAGTATCTTTGTTGTTACATCTTTTAAAACATTAAAAATATTGTCATATTTCATCTTGCCAAGACCAGCAGTTGCATCTTTTAGGTACTCTTTATCCACTTCAAGAGCTGACTCTTTTGCATAGATAGCATCCATCAAACCTTTAGTATCACCTGCATTGCATAACAACTCATAGTTATTTATATATGCCATCATCTTAAACTCTTTAATTTTAATATTTTATACTTATCTTCAAAACAATCTATATAAAGCATATCTTTTGCCTTTTGAAGTGAATTATTTATGGCATAACTAGCCATTGTTTCAAAAAAACCAAACTCTTTTTGTTGGTTTAACTCTTTACACCTATTTGAAAATTGGGGTACTATATCTGTTGATATAATTATCTCTCTTATCTCATCTAGAGAGTAGCTTTTTATATCAAATTCAAGTTGCCCAATAGCATCTTCTTTCTCTAGTGAAAATTTTTGATAATTTACACCACTTAAGATTTTACAACTCTCATCAACACCTAAAACTCTCTTCATAATCTCATCAGGAGAGCTTAGTAAATCTATGCTACAAAGTATAGCATTTTTCTTTGTTGAAGTTATTGAAGAGTATAAAGATATAAGTGAATTTATATATGTAAAGTTATCAGAGATTTGAAATATATTTTTACCCTTTATACCAAGAGCCGAGGCGATATAGTAGCTAGTTGTATTTCCAAGTAGATTTAAAAAGTCAAAAAGTTTTAATGGTTGGTTTTGCTCATATATATTAGTGTTTGTTTTTTCAACTACACTAACATTACCTACACCACTAGTTACATATAGTTCATCATCTTCAGATATACGTGTTTTTTCTTTCAGAAGTTTCGCTCCATAAACAGCTAAGTGAATAAAATCATCTTGTCTTCTTGTGTCATATTTATATATTTGTTTTAGAGTTTTTTTAATCTCTATATCATCTATATCACTTTTGTATAAACTATAGTTTTGTATATATAATTTCATAAAAAATCTTTTTTTATAATCAAAGAGGTGTTGTTACCACCAAAACCAAAGTAATTACACATAAAAATACCATTTTTGCACTCTTTATGCTCTTTAATTGGTTTGTATTTATCTAAAATAGGTTTATCACAGGAGATGGTTTTTGGTATAAAACCTGCATCTATCATCCCCATTAGTAAAGCTATCTCTAAAGTCCCAGATGCACCTATGGTATGACCTATATATGGTTTTAAAGCACTAAAAGTTATACCACTATTAAAAACTTTACTTATAGCATTTATCTCTGCTAAATCGTTTGAGGTTGAACCTGTTGCATGGGTTTTTAGAGCAGTTATATCATCTGCATCTACCACTGCATCTAAGAGTGCTTTTTGCATAACTTCTACACACTCATCTCCACTCTCACTTACAGATGTAATAGTAGCAGAATTACAGTTACTAAATCCACCCTCTAATGACCAAGCAGATGGTTTGTTTGAGAGTAGTATGATGCCTATAGCTTCACCTAAGATGAGTCCATCTCTATCTTTACTAAATGGTTTTATAGATGTTTTTGAGATAAGCTCCATAGTATCAAATCCACTACTCATTATGGGTGAGAATATTTCAACACCTATAACAATAACATTTTCAAATATTTGATTTTTTATAAGGTTTGAAGCTTCTAGTAGTGCATTTGCACTTGATGTACAAGCTGTATTTATACTCATGGTAAAATCATTTAAACCAAACTCTTTAGATAGTTTTTTAGCATAAGAATCTATGCTATGTTTTTTAGAACTATAAGGAGTTCTTTTATATTCATAAGCACTGTTATTAATAGCATCTACTAGATACCAATCTATAAGAGATGTTCCAACTATAATAGCTGTAGATTTACGCTTAGAAACATCTACTTTTGAGATAACCTTTTGAAAAACTTTCCTTATAGATCTATATATATCATCTTGATTTTGAGAAACTTCATCTTTAAATGAAAAAAAAGGCATATCTACATCTCTACCACCTAAGGTAAACTTTTTTGATGAGATATTGATGTTGTTTTTATGTATAGCATCTACACTTTGTTCTAAATTACCTTGTGCAGATAAAATCTCATAATCTAATATATTAACTTTTGTCATTTTCTTGCTGTATATACTCTGCTAGTTTTTCTATGGTTGTAACATTTCTTCTAAACTCTTTTGAATCTCCTAGCCTTACATTGTAACGGTTTAAAAGCCCCATGGAGATTTGTAGTGCATCTAATGAGTCTAGCTCCAAACCACTCTCATCAGAAAAGAGCATAACATCATCTTTTATATCCTCTGGAGTTATATCCTCTTTCTCACACTCCTCTATAATCATCTCTTTTATATCGTGTTTTAACTCTTCTAAGTTCATCAAAGCCCCTTTTGGATTTTTTTATCTAAAATTATCATAGCTATAGCCAATGTTACAGCACCAAAAGCAAGTAACATCAACGACTCATTTAAAATGCTAAATATATCTCCACCTTTTAAAAATATATCTAAAAACCCATCAAGTCCCCATGACATTGGAGATATATTTGCCAAGTTTTGCATCACCTCTGGCATGATAAACTTTGGCACCATAACCCCACCAATAGCACCAAGCAAGATGTTTGAAATCCCACCTATAGTTGTTGCCTGTTCACTCGAAGTTGCGCTTACTGCTATGAGAGTTGATAGCCCAATAGCTGAGATACTAAGACAAAAAGACAAAAATATCAAAGCTGATATAGTTCCGTTTATCTCTAGGGCTGGTGTATTTAAAAGTGGTACAACAAACATCCCCACAAGCACCATAAGCCACATCTGAATCTGAGCTATAACTATGTATGGAACTATTTTTGCCATTGTTAAAGAAAATACAGAGATATTCATAGAACTAAGTCTTGCTAGAGTGTTTTGTTTTATCTCATTTATATATATGGTTGACATTGGGATAATGATAAAAAACATACCAAACACTATCCAAGTTGGTACACTTTGTTGTGTTGAGTTTGGTACATCATCTTGTTTGTTGTATTTTAACTCAAACAAATCATCAGTTGAGAGGCTTACTGCTCCAACAGCATTTGCCGCTTCATCTGAGAACTCACTAAGTCTTGTTTTTATGATATTTAGTTTCAGATTTACTATATCTTTTAGAAGTCTTGCTTTAAAAAGCTCTATCACATCACTTTTTAGAGATTTTTGTACAGCTATTTGTACTTTTTTTGCATTTGAGGTATCTTCTATATTTCCATACCCTTTTGGAAGTGTTACAACAAACTCTGCATCTGCTTTTTTTACTATGTGAAAAGTTTTATTTTTAGTTAGGTTTTTTACAAATGTTTTACTGATTTGAGTCTTATCCATATCGGATACTGCCACATCAAAACTAACTGCATTTTGGGAAAAAATATCACGCATCGCAACAGACATGATAAGTATAAATATACTTGGCATGATAAAAAGTGCCATCAAAGCATGTTTATCTCTTAAAACTAAAAGAAACTCTTTTTTTATCATCGCTCTAAACATTTTGAGCCTCCATAAGAGCTAAAAAGTGTTTCTCTAAGTTAGAATCTTTAGAATTAAAAAGTGTTTTTAAATCCCCTTGTTCTATCAGTTTACCTTTTGATATGATAGCTACATCATCACAGATTTTTTCTATCTCATTCATATAGTGACTCGTATAAACTACTGTAATACCCAGCTTTTTATACCCTTTTATAGATTCTAGTATCTCGTTCCTACTTTTTGGGTCTATACCTACTGTTGGTTCATCAAAGTAGATGATTTTAGGGTCATTTAGTAGCCCTATAGCTATGTTTAATCTTCGTTTCTGCCCACCTGAAAGGGTTGATGCTTCTTGATGTATGATATTAGATAAATTATTAATTTCTATGGCTCTTTGGTAGTTATCTTTTGTAGCATTTTGGATTTTTGCAAAAAAATCAAGATTTTCTTTTATAGTTAATTTTTCATAAAAAGCTAGATTTTGAGGTATTATGGAACTTATCTCTTTTATCTTTTTTAAGTCTTTTTTTATATCATAGTTAAAGATTTTTATATCACCACTATCAAAATCACTAAGACCATTTAAGATGGATAAAAGTGTACTTTTCCCTGCCCCATTTACACCTAAAAGACCAAATATACTTCCCTCTTTAATAGTTAAAGAAAAGTTTTCTAGTGCTTTTAAATCACCATAATTTTTAGAGATATTTGAGATGTTTATCATCTATAATTTTGCCTCAAAGGTCAATAGCTTTTTGTATACTTTAGATTCATTTTGACTTATAAGTAGTAACTTTTTAGAGATAGCATCAAAAGGTATGTCTTTTTTTGATTTTAATGCTTTTGCTATCATAAGAGCAAATTCTCTAAATTCATCCCCTACTTCTAACATCAATTTTGATGCCTCTAAAAGTGTTTTATCATCATCAAAAATCTCACTTGCTTCTTGTAAAAATGAAGCATACATAAATCTAAAACCAGCACCACCAGTTCCTATCTCTTCTTGCATTCTTACTATGTTTGCTAAAAAAAGTTTAGTATATTTTTTATCTTTAGTTTTTAGTTTTAGTATAGATTTTGCTAAGTATCGCATACCTGTTAATCCAGCTATAGGAACAAACTTTCTCAACATAGTTTTAGATGTAGTTTTGATATTTTTAGCGATAATAGGCTTTAAATCTATCTCTTTTGGTATATCTGTAGGATAGTAAAGCAACCCTTTTGGAGCCATTACACCCTTTGCAAACCTTGCTTTGTTAAGTGAATCTTTATGGCATCTAACCGGCATATCAAAAACAGGGTCACTCACAAGATACTCATCTTCATCTATGCCATATATTAAAAGGTTATGTGCATTAAAATGAAACCTCATCTCTTTTGGAAAATAATCAAGCCAATATATAGAACTTTGAACCCCGACAACTTTACCCTCAGCAAGTAGTGCATCTAATTTTTTTTGACCTGCTTCTTTTGATGAAAAAGTTTCTAATTTTATATCTAAGTTTAGGTTCTTTTTAATATTTTTAATGATAGTTTTTGGCATGCTTCTATATGCTATAAGTGGCATCCCACCCATCTTTACAAAAGGGATATATGCAAAATTTAGTGCATTTGCAAGACCAAAAACCATAGGTTCACTTAGATGCAGTCCATGGTGTCTTAATATTGAAGATATAACACCACTTTCACAATGTGCATGATGGGTATGTTGGTAAGTTTTATTCATCTATCTTCTCTGGAAGTGTTTTTATCTCTGCTAATGTTTTACCTAAAACATCACAATATTCAAGTAATTTTTTATCATCTAGTTTTGAAAAAATTTCAGGTTTAAAGTGTCTTTTTATACTCCATTTAAAAAAACCAGTGGATTGAGATAAAACTACCAAATCCATTCTAGCTTCAAACATATGGTAATAAAGTGGGGATTTTTTACCATCTTTTACCTCTTTATATGCTTCTTTGATGTTGTTGTTTATATCTTCTATAGCCTCATTTGTTGCTATCTCTTCAACATCCCAACCACTAGAACCTATAGTTTTGAGCTTTCCATCATCGTCAGATGCATAGATGGCTTTTTTCATCTTTGCATAAGTTGCACTCTCATCCTGAGGAACACTGTTTATATCCACCTATACAACCTCTAAAAGCATAAATGCAGTTGAAAATCTCCCACTCTCAGGGATATAGCAAAGGAGTTTTTCACCTTTTTTCAGTTTACCAGAGTTAAATAGCTCTTCAAGGATAATATAGATAGATGCAGAACCTGTATTTCCTTTTGTGCTAAGGTTTGTAAACCATCTCTCTTGAGGGATATCACACTCTGCATCTAGCATAGTGTCATATAGCTTATCTCTAAAATATCCAGAAGAGTAGTGTGGTAAAAACCAATCTATCTCGTCTGGTTTAAACATCCCTTTTTCAAGCATAGTTTTAAGTGGTTTATAAACTGTATAATTTAATATGTTGTTATTTAGAAGTTTTACATCTTGTTTTATGGAAAAAATCGATTTGGTTAGCCACTCTTCTGGCATATATTCCCTGTAACCCCTTGTTGTGCCATCTTTTAGTTTTTCACAACCCGAGTACATACAAGTCTCCAGCTCATTTGCATAAGATATGGAAAAAATCTTATCGATTTTAAGTGAGATACCCTCTTCGTTTGGTTTATGACTAACACCAATGGCACCTGCACCATCACTAAGCATCCATCTTAAGAAATCTTTTTCAAAAGTAAGCTCTTTGTTTCTTCTTACCATCTCCACTTTTGCCTGAACTTCTGGCTCAAAGTTTCTTCCTCTCATAGATGCAGAGATATTTTCACTACCTGTTGTAACAGCTGAATCTATCTCCTCTGCTCTAATAGCATTAAATGCATATTTTAATGCAGTTAATCCACTTAGACAAATACCAGCAATACTTACAACTTCTATAGATTTTAAACCACTCTCTCCATGAACCATAAGAGCATGATTTGGTAAAAGTTGGTCAGGATTTGTTGTACCACAAGCAAGAAGTTCTATGTTATCTAAGTTAAAACCATCTTTTCCTAGTTGACTTATAGCTTCTGCTGCTAGTTGTGCATTTGAGTGAGTTGTTTCATTTGTTTTTGGATCTATTGCATAGTATCTTGTTTTTATCTTATTTGATTTTAAAACTATCCTTTTTACTAAAGACGGCTTACCATCTACCATACCCAAAACATTTTCTATATTGTCATTATCTACAGCTTCATTTGGAAAAAAAGCTGCTATCTTGTTTATATATACTTCTCTCAATTATAACTCCTATCTACCACTTGGCAGTTCATATTTTTTTTCTAAAGCAATTAGCTTCTCTTTTTGAAATAAATTTATAATTTTTCTAATCATAAGGTTTAATGGCACCATAGTAAAAACAAGAAGTGCTAAAAATACAGCATAGATAGTTATAGCTACTTTTCTAGTAAAAGATTTTTTAGGTCCTGTAAATTTTAATATTTTACCCCAAATATAAAAACTTCTAGTTGCTATCATCTCTGAAGCTATAAGTTTTCCATTTACATTTACAGCACCAAGATTCTTTAAAAGTGCTTCACCACTTCTCTCTTTGTTTTGTTTTAGAGCTTCATTTAGTCTTTTACCAAATCTAGATGCATCTGCTATATCAGATTCTAAGATACCAGCAGGTGGAAATATCAAAAAAGCATCTTTTTTACCACTTAAAAGCCATCTTGGTGTAGTTGCAAATGAGCATATACCTTTTCCTTGGTCTGTTAGAGCTACATTGTCTATAAGCACTGCATCTAAATTTTTTAGAAGAGTTTTCATCTTCTCTTGGGCTAAAACCCACATATCTCGGCATGCAATAAGTGTAACAACAGGTTTATTTTTGAAAATCTCTTTAGCTTGAGTAGATTTTAAAAAACCAACTATGGGAGATGATGGAGCTAAAAACCAAATGGTATAACCTAAAATAATCAAATCATAATCATCTTCTATATTTTGTATCTCTTTAACATCACAACCGTCCATATGTGCAGCACCAGGAAACTCATCAAAAAAATCATAAAAAGGCCAAGGGTATGGATACTCCTCTACTAGCTTAATCTTTTTAACATCAACTTTTATATTTTCATCAGGAAGTTTAGAGATAAAACTTTTCACAACTTTATCTAACTGACCTGACTGAGAATAGTAAAGGACTAAAACTTTTTTCATGATAGTTGTTTCTTCTTTTATACACATAATTTAGACTACATTATACAATATTTTTTATTAAGATTTTATTTCATTTTGTTAGTGTAACAACTAATTTATGTTAAGAAATAAAAACACTTTAATACAAAATTAAGATTTGTTATTATGCTACTGCGTAAGTCCAAAAACATTTGATAGTGTATTGATATAATTAAAGTACCCTGTTATAGCAACAGCCTCTAAGATTTGGACTTGAGTAAACCCTAAATTTTCAAGAGATTCTATCTCCTCTTTTAGTATTTTATAGTTATCTTTTTGTGATGCTTTTATACAGAAGTTTAAAAGTGATTTATCTGCATTTGAGTTATTCATAGACTCAACACCTTGTAGTATCTCTTCTATTTTCTCATCACTTAAACCCAACATTTTAGCGATACTTTTATGTACCTCAACACACATTTTACACCCATTTTCTTTTGAAATAAGCAATGCTATAGCCTCTTTAATCTCATAAGAGAGTGTGGTTTCATCTAAAAGATATTTTTGTACCATTACATCTGTTGCAAAGTAAACTTTTTCATCGATTGCTAAAAGTTTAAAAATTTCTCCAAGTTTTCCCGTTTTATCTAAAATAGGTTTAGCTTTTTCTTTTATAGATTCGCTCATATCTTCATATTCTATCAACTCTATATGTGCCATATTTATTCCTTATACAATTTTTATAAAGATTATAGCATTATAACTATTAATTATATTCAGCCTTATTTTTCAACTATAAAAGAAATTAAAATATCTTGATATATATCATTTTTTTTAATAAAAAGATTGGTTATCATTCGCTCAACATTTAAATAAGACAAATTTTATCCTATTTAAATAATTTTAGAGCGTAAAGCGTTCTTACCAAGGAAAATATAATGAAAAAAATCATACTAACACTAGCTTTAGTGGTATGTGCCATCCAAGCTCAAGATGTAGTTCACTACGATACAAAGACTGTAAAAAAACCAGCTATGACAAAACCAAATTGTCCAACTAGTGACCTTTATAGCAAATAATCTTTAAGTTTTGGCTTTTAACTTTTTTAAAAAAGTTAAAAGCCTTTTACCATAAAAACCCTCGTAATAAAAAAAACCTTTGGATACATAATCTAGAGTGTAGTAAAGATAACCTTATGTTGTCTTTTGTTTTATCAAAATGAGAGATTCTCTCATCTTGTGGAGGATAATAACATTTAACATCTACATCTTTACACATCTTTTTAGTGTAACAATGTAAAACTAAAACTTCCACTTCAAAATCAAATCGTCTGTTTTTGATAGCTAAATCTAAAATCGATACAGGATAAACTCTAAAACCACTTTGAGTATCTTTAAACCTTTTAAATGTCTCAATCATAACCCAAAAATTACTAAACATCCTACCAAATTTTGAAGAGATGGGTACATTATCATCACTAAAATCTCTACATCCTATAACTATACTCTCATCTTCATATCCATCTAGTAGTTTTGCGATTTCTGAGCTTATGTGTTGTTTATCTGCATCTATTGTTACAAAATACTTAAAGCCAAGTTCTTTAGCTTTTTTTGCACCACTTAGTATGGCCTCCCCTTTGCCCATATTTTTAGGGTGTGTTACTAACTCTATATCTAAGTCTTTTATATCCACTTTTATATCTGAGCCATCATCTACAACTATAACACTATAGCCATGATTTAGAACATCATTTATTACGTCGTATATATATGGGGAGTTGTAAACTGGTATAACAACGCAATTTTTCATATTGTAAAATTTGCTATATTTGATTCTTGAGATGTAATTTTAAATTTGTTTTTATCTCTTTTATATGTAAGTATTTGATTTGGAGACACAAGTTTTAAAAACTTTGCCTTTTTTATAGATGTGATCTGTATATCAAACTCTTTAGCAACAATTTCAAAGTTTATAAAACCTGGCAATATAGGGTTTGTAGGAAAGTGAGCTTTAAATATGGGATGATTTTCATCACTAAGTTTTATACTAAGTGTGGAGTTGTCTTTATGCACTATAGTATATAGGTTTTCTATCATTTGTATTCTCTTTTAGTTTAAAGTTATTATATAACCCCTAGAGGTTTTTTTAATTTTATATCTATATGGACCATCGAGCTCTATAACTACACGGTAATAGCCTTTATGGTTTCCTATCTTTATCTTTTTAAAGATATTTTGAGGGATTTTCTTAGTATAACTTTTCAAATTTGTATCTTTTTTAAAATCAAATACAATTCTATGAGGTCTTGCAAGCAAAAAGTTTCTTATAAGCTTATCTTTAGTTAGTATTTTAAGAGCTTTTTTATAACTAAAAAAAGTTACATATCTGTTAAAAGCTATCTTTTTATATCTTTTTTGTGTTTCTTTTGTATTGTTTTGGTTTTTTAAAGGTGCTTGAGATATAAAAAGTGGCAGATGCCAATCTATAAGGTTATGTAGTTTTATAGATTTTGTTTCTATAGATGCATCTAAATTTTCATACTCAACAGTAACTTTTTTTATAATTCTAGCAGATGATGGAAATTTTAAAGAGGCGTTTTTAAGAGTTGGTATAGTTTTTACATCATTTGATGTGTATGGTATATCCTTTTGCCCTTGTGTCGGGAAAAAAGGATTTTCACGAGCTTCTAAAAACATAAACAATAAAGATAATAATAAAAAAAGTCTAAACAAATCTACCCTTTAGTGCATCTATTGTGCTGAAATCTCTTTAAGTTCAAAATATTTTCTTTGAAGCTCTGAATTTTCATTTTTAAGTCTATGGACTTCATCTTGGAGATAACTTTCATAATCTTGTAAACCAAAAAGAACTTCTATAGAGTTTGTACCATACAACAAAGAACCTATATATACACCTAAAAATAAAACTATAAGCAATAAACTCAAAAACTTTACTAAAGATAATCCTAAATACTTTTGAGTAAAACTCAAAGAATCATCTATCTCTTCGTAAAGTTCTTGTTTATCCATAAAAAACTCTTAGTTAAAAAGTGCTAAACCTAAGTATTCACCATATACAACTTCGTTTTCTATCTCTAAAAGACGGTTATACTTAGCAGTTCTTTCACCACGAGCAGTTGAACCTGTTTTAATCTGACCACAATTAAGTGCAACAGCAAAATCTGCGATAAAAGCATCTTCACTCTCACCAGAACGATGACTCATAACACAAGTATAACCATTTCTTTGAGCAAGACGAACTGTAAGCATAGTCTCACTTACTGAACCGATTTGATTTGGCTTGATAAGGATAGAGTTTGCGATACCTTTGTTTATACCTTCGTTTAAAATATTTACATTTGTAACAAAAAGGTCATCTCCAACAATTTGGATTTTAGAACCTAACTTCTCAGTCATAAGCTTAAAACCATCCCAATCATCTTCACTAAGTCCATCTTCAATAGAAACGATAGGGTACTTAGAACATAAATCAGCATAGTACTCAACTAACTCAGCAGAAGTTACAGTACGGTTTTCAGACTCTAGTCTATATCCACCATCTACAACTATCTCACTAGCAGCAACATCTAATGCGATAGCTATCTGTTCTCCAGCTTTATATCCAGCTTTTTCTATAGCTTCCATGATGATTTGTATAGGTTCTTCATTTGAGCTTAAATCTGGAGCAAAACCACCCTCATCACCTAACGCAGTGTTATGTTTTTTAGCTTTTAAGATAGCTTTTAAGTTGTGATAAACTTCAGCAGATGCTCTTAAACCCTCTGCAAAATCTTCAAAACCAACAGGAACAATCATATACTCTTGAAAATCTACTGAGTTATCAGCATGGCTACCACCATTAATAATGTTTAACATTGGTGTAGGGATAGTCATAGCATTAGCACCACCAAGGTAGCGATAAAGTGGCATACCAAGAGATTTTGCAGCTGCTCTTGCTACTGCCATGGAAACACCTAGAACTGCATTTGCACCTAAGTTACCATAATTCTGTGTACCATCTATCTCTTTCATAGTTGCATCTACCATAGCTTGATTAAATGGACTCATACCAACTAGAGCATCATTTATCTCATTGTTTACATGGCTAACTGCTTTTAAAACACCTTTTCCCATGTAACGCTCATCGCCATCACGAAGCTCTAAAGCTTCTCTTTTACCAGTACTTGCACCTGAAGGTACTATTGCACTCTCTATCGTTCCATCACTTAACTCTACAGTTGCTTTAACGGTTGGATTTCCACGAGAATCCATAACTTCAATCGCACTTACGCTATCTATAAACATCTATATACCTTTAATCTTGATATTATTAATGGCATTTTACCCAAATTTGTTTTATATTAAGATAAGCTACTTTATAAAAGCAAGAATAGATGCAGTAACTGCAACATTTAAAGACTCAACACCTCTTTGCATAGGGATAGATAGAGATTCATTACAGAGGTCATAAACCTCTTTGCTAACTCCATCACTCTCATTTCCTAAAACAAAGATAGATTTTGTTTCATCTTTTAAGTTATAAATAGTACTTTTAGCCTCTGCATCTAGTGCATATATTTTAGTATTTTGTAGATTTTTTAAACCTTCTTCTAAAGTATTACAGTAGTAAATAGGTAGTTTAAAAAGTGTTCCAGCACTTGCCTTAATTACAAGTGGAGATATTTTTGCACTATTTTTTTTAGGAAGTATGATACCATCTATGTTTCCAGCAGCACAAGAACGGATAATCATCCCTAGATTTTGAGGATTTTGTATACCATCTAGGGCGATTAGTCTAAAACTATCCAAATCTTTTAGCATATTTGCACTTTGGTAGCTTTTTGAGATGATATCTACAGCTACACCTTGGTCTTGTTTTGCATTTTTGCTTATACGACTAAGTGCATTTTTATCATGATAAATTACTTCAATATTTCGTTTAGATGCAATGGTTAGTATCTTTTTAATTGCACCATCTTTTTGATTTGAAGATGCCATGTGAAGTTTATGTATCGTTATACTTTCATCTTGTAAGACTTCTATGACAACATTTCTTCCATATAAAGTTATGATTTTTTCAAAATATGCTTTTTTGTCTAGGTATTCTTGTGAATCTTTCAATTTTTTATCCCTTTTAGGTAGTGAGCTACACCATCTTCATCATTGGTATGATTTAAAACGATTTTTGCTATATCTTTAACTTCTTTTTGAGCGTTAGCCATAGCTACAGAGATATTTGCTAACTCAAACATACCCAAGTCATTATGATTATCTCCAAAAACTGTAAGTTTTGAGAGGTCAAAACCAACATACTCACTTACACTCTTAATACCATGAGATTTATCTGCATCTTTATGTAAGATGGTTAAAAAGTAGCATTTAACATAAGCTTCAGGAGCTAGTATAAACTTTAGTTCATCGCCAAATATAGACTCTAAGTTAGACGCTAATTCTCTTAAAAGATTTTCTTCTCCCATATATACAACTTTAAAGTTATCTCTCATAGCGCGTATATCTTTACACTCTTTTAGGTTGTCATCTTTTGCATATCGAGTTAAAACCTCTGTTTGAAAAGTATTACATATATGTGGGTATAAAAAAGCTTCATTTAGTTCTTTATCTTTAAGTGCTAAGATAAATGGGTAGATACCAAGTTTAGCACCTTCATCTATGATAGCATCAGCTATATCTTTTGGTATAAACTTTGTGTCTATGATTTTTTTATCCATCGTGGCTATTAGTGCACCATCTAGTAAAATCATAGGTGCATTTATACAGATACCATCTAAAAGCTCGGCACTTTTTTTATATGTTCTAGCAGTTGCAACACTTAAGATGGAGTTAGATGCCAAGGAGTTCCAAATCTCTTTTGTTTGTTTACTGATGGAGAGATCACTCCTTAAAAAAGTATGATCCAAATCAGTAATATAAACATTTTGCATCTAGTTGTCTTTTATCTTCTCTATAAGCTCACGAGATTTTTCTAATGCACTCTCAACTTCATCAAAAACAAGTGCTACAGCTAAACGGCGACCTTCATGCGTTTCAGGTTTGCTAAATACTCTAGCAAAAGAGTTCTCACTAAACACTTCATCATCTATCTCAACAACAGGTGCGTAGTTGTGTTTTGTGGATTTGTAAGCTGCAGATGCACCATCTCCATAAAATGTAAAACCTAAAGGAAGACCTAAAACAGCTCTTAGATGCAGTGCAAATTCACTTTGTGACTGAGTGATAAGCGTTACCATACCTGTATCATGTGGGCGAGGGCTTACTTCTGAG
This sequence comes from Campylobacterota bacterium, assembly GCA_013153755.1. The sequence continues at coordinate 18,565 of JAADDU010000002.1, forward strand.
AAATATACTTCATCCCCTTTTATAAAAAGCTCCACTCCAAAAAGTCCACGACCACCAAGTCCATCTGTGATAGCTTTTGCCATATCTTGTGCTTTTTGTTTTGCTACTTCACTCATCTGCATCGGTTGCCATGAAAAGACATAGTCACCATCTCTTTGTTCGTGTCCTATCGGCTCACAAAAAACAGTCTCTTTTCCATTTCTAGCAGTAAGCATAGTTATCTCATAATCAAAATCAACAAATGCCTCAACGATAAGCTCACTAGCATCCCCTCTAGCCTCTTTTGCTATCTCCCAAGATTTTTCTATATCTTCTTCACATTTTAGTACACTTTGACCGTGACCCGAACTACTCATAACAGGTTTTACAACACAAGGATAACCCATCTTCTTAGATGCTTCAGCCAAGCCCTCTTGAGTTGTTACAAACTCATAAGCACCAGTATTTAGTCCTAAAACTTCAGCTGCAAATGTACGGATATTTTTACGGTTCATGGTTTTGCTAACTGCAGATGCATTTGGGATAACATTGTACCCTTTATCTTCAGCAGCAAAAAGTGCATCTATACTAATAGCTTCTATCTCAGGTAAGATATAATCAGGTTTTTCATGGTAAATAATCTCTAAAAGAGCATCTTTGTCTTGCATATTTACAACATAACTTCTATGTGCTACATGGTGTGCAGGAGCATTTTGGTAGCGATCAACCGCGATAACTTCAAGGCCTAAACGCTGAGCTTCAATAGCTACTTCTTTTCCAAGTTCACCAGAACCTAGTAACATGACTTTTTTTGAGTTTGATTTGAGGGGAGCAGAGAATTGCATAGTGATAAAATTCCTTCAGTAAATTAGTGAAGGAATTATATCAAAATAGAGTTAAACTTAACGTTTAAGTCCTAAAAGTGTCTGTAACATCTCATCAGATGTTGTAATTGTTTTACCATTTGCCTCATACCCACGCTGGATAATAATGAGGTTGGTGAGTGATTTTGAGAGGTCAACATTGGAAGCTTCTAGTGAAGATGCCTGAATAAACCCACGTCCAGCTGTTGCTGCAGTCCCCATAATAGGGTCTCCAGAGTTGGCTGTTTGGTTGTAAACATTTCCACCCTCAGTAGAGAGACCTTCATTGTTGGTAAATTTAGCCATACCAATCTGTGCAAGACCGAAACTTCTACCATTTGAGAAAGAACCAATTAATGTTCCAGATTGGTCAATTCT
>JAADDU010000150.1 GCA_013153755.1 Campylobacterota bacterium
CATATGTTCAAAATGTCAAGATAAAAAGTTAATGTTAAAAAACTAATCATCTTTATAAAAATTTTATTGTAAAATACTACAAAAAAGATATATGATGACATACGAAGATTTTCAAAAAGCACTAGATACTTTAGGTATTGTATCTCGTGTGTCCATGCAAGATATAAAAAATAGATATCAAAAACTCTCAAAAGTGTATCATCCAGATATGCAAAATGGCAATGATGAAAAATTTAGAGAACTAAATGAAGCATATAAAATTATACAAAAGTATATAAAAAGTTACCGTTTTAAACTTGATGAAGATGAGTTTTATGAACAAAACCCTTTTAGTAAAAAATCAAATGATTGGTTTTATGATTTTTAATTTTTTGTTAAATAAAAAGAAGAGATAAGGATGGTTTTACAACCACCCTTTAGAGTCATTTAGGATAACTTTGTTACATTGATTGTAAACATCTATAAGCTTTGTGATAAGTGCCGTACCTTCATCAAAGTAAGTGCTAGAATCATATTTTATCTTTTTCTTTTGTAAAAGCTGTTTAGTAGTTAAAGCAACATATTTTCTAGTAGCCTTATCTATGGTATCTAGTTTTTTATTTATAGATGAGTCAAAATGAGCAGAGTTGTTTGAAGCTATAATCTTGATATCTGAAATAAGTTTAGAACTTAAAGTTTCTATCTCATCTATCATCGCTAATATTTGAGCATTTTGTATAGGAGTTATAGAACCTTTTGCTGCTACACCTGAACCCATACCACGCATCTGACCAACATACTCACAAAGTGGTAAAATCACTTCCATCATAACAGAAGATAATTTTTTTCCTATAGGATTTAAATCTTTAGAACTTCTTTTACTGATGGTTTGAGCCAGCATAAGAATCTCTTCTATTTGCTCTGTATATTGTTCAAAAACTATAGCAGGGTCTTTTCTAAAAGCTTTACGGTTAAGCTTTATAAGTGCTCTACTTATACTTGTTGCTCTATTATTTACAATGGGATCAGATGCTAATGGTAATGATTCCATAATCCCGATAGCTCTTTTCATGTCTTTTCTGTTTCCATATACTAAAAGCAAAGAAGTTGTATTGCCATTTAGGTAGTTGTTTGTTAAACCTCTTGTCTTTTGTGTAGCTATAACTAGGTCTTTTAAAGCTCCAATGTATTTACTGGTATCTGCTTGTTCTGAATTGCTAAATAAAGATTTTGCTTCTAAATTAAATATCAGTAGAGCTATAAGTAAAAATAAACGCATCCTAAATCCTTTGTTTGGTTTTGAAAATTATATCTAAAGTATTATAAAATTATGCAAAATAGTGAGTTTTAAGTGAGTTTCTTTAGTACTTTATACCAGTTGCAACTCTTATCTTCTCTATCGTTGGTAGTGCTATATCTCTAGCTTTTTTTGCACCTATATTTAGTATCTCTTTTACTTCATCTTTGTTTTGTAGATAGTATTCTCTTTTTTCTCTATATGGTCTAAAATATTCCCAAATTACATCATGTAGATAAAGTTTAAAGTGACCATGTCCCTCTCCACCTTTTTTATATCTTTGTTGAAGTTCCTTACATTCATCCTCATTTAAAAAGAGCTTTGCCATGTTGTAAACATTACAATCATCGTATTCTTTAGGTTCTTCAAGTGCTACTTGCTCTGTTACTATTTTTTTGATGGTTTTGAGTTGTTTTTTCTCTTCAGCAAAAATATTTACAGTATTTTTATAACTTTTTGACATTTTTTGCCCATCAATGCCAGGAACTGTAGCAACTTCACTTAAAACTCTATACTCTGGAAGTGTAAAAATATCACCATATTGGTTATTAAATTTTATAGCTATATCTCTTGCAATCTCCACATGTTGAATCTGGTCTTTGCCAACAGGAACTACTTGTGTGTTAAAAAGTAATATATCAGCTGCCATTAAAACAGGGTATGAGAACAAAGAGTGATTAGATGCAATACCTTTTGCAGTTTTATCTTTGTAGCTATGAGCTCTCTCAAGTAATCCCATCGGAGTAAAAGAAGATAGTATCCAGTATAGTTCTAAAACTTCTTTAACATCTGATTGTACCCAAAATGTAGATTTTTGTGGGTTTATGCCAAGTGCTAAAAAATCTATAGCTGTTTGCATCGTTAAATTTGCCAAATCTTTTCCACCACTACTCATAGCATGATAATTTGCTATAAATGCAAAAGTCTCACTATCTTTTTGAGCTTCAACCATCTGTTTGATAGAACCAAAGTAGTTCCCTATATGTAAATCTCCCGATGGTTGTATACCTGTTAAAACTCTCATTTTTAATTTCCTAAATTTTTTTCTTATTATAGCAAAATGTAAACTTTTTTTCGTTATCATAGTACTTAAGAATATATAACAATTAACTGTTATAAAAAAGGATTTATTATGAATGTTCAAATTCGTGCTAAAGATATAACACTAAATACAAATACAAGAGCTCATATCGAGTCGGCTATAGATGGATTTAAAAAATTCTCACTAGATATTACAAGCGTAAATGTTAATTTAAAAGCTGAAAAAAAAGGGGTTTTAGTAGAGTTTGATATCCATATTGCTCATGCTGAACCTGTTGTTATTAATCAAAATGATGATAATCTAGATGCTGCGATAGATTTGGCTATAGATAGAGCTTCTAAAGCTCTTAGAAGACTTCATACAAAAGTAGTTTCACACAAAAATGCCTCTATAAAAGATATTGAAACACTAGACGCATAATCCATACTTAATCATACCATATGCTTTTTGCATATGGTATCCCATATATCCCAAAATTAGGAAAATCTTTGAAATATTTATTTTTATTTTTATTGTTTTTAAATTTATCTTTGAGTGCTGAAGATAAATACTCTCTTAGAGTAGCACATGGTTGGGCTACAAGTAGTGACCTTGGTGAAATTTTTATTGGTCAGATTGGTGGTGCTTATGGTAAAGATTTAAGTGTGACTTCTATAGATGCTGGTTATCTTCTATATAAAGAGATTAAAGATTTACCTATAGACATATATGTAAAAGGTTCGTTGGGCTATTTTAGTGAAGATGGTACACATGAGGATGTTCTTGAAACAACTATATATATAAAAGCATACTACAACATTGACTTTTTAGATAATAGAGTTAGAATAGGTTTTGCAGAAGGTCTTTCATATACAAGTCATATTCTTTATGCAGAGAGACAAGATGCAATGCAAAATCAAGATAATAATTCAAACTTTTTAAATTATTTAGACATAAGTGTTGATTTTGATTTGGGAAAATTAACTACATATAAACCACTTGATGGTACATATATGGGGTTTGCTATAAAACACCGTTCAGGTATTTTTGGTCTTATAAATAATGTAAGTCATGGTGGTTCAAACTATAATGCCTTTTATGTAGAAAAAAACTTTTAAGGGATAATCTAAATGTATAGTTGGGTTCTTTGGTTTCATGTCATCTCTTTTATATCTTGGTTTGCCGTTTTATTTTATCTTCCACGCCTTTATGTTTATCATGCTGAACATATAGACAATAAAGGTTTTGTTGAGGTTGTTAAAATTCAAGAGATGAAACTTTATAAATATATAGGTGTACCTGCTATGTGGGCTACAATACTTAGTGGTTCATATATGATATATGTCATAGGTTTTGCTACTTGGTTGTATATAAAGCTTTTTTTCTTAGTACTTCTTATAGTATATTTTTTATCATTAGATAAGATAAGAATCGAATTTTTAGAAGATAGATGTACTAGAAGTGGTAAGTTTTTTAGGTTTTATAATGAAGTTCCAACACTTTTGATGTTGGTTATTGTAGCTATGGTTGTCTTAAAACCATTTTAGTTGTCTATTCTCCTCCCTTAAGAGGAGAAAATATTTTGTCTTATAATTCTGACTCGTGACTAGCAAGATACTCAGCAACACCTTCAGTTGTAGCTTTCATACCCTCATCACCTTTTACCCAACCAGCAGGACAAACTTCACCATGCTCATCAGTAAACTGCATAGTATCTACCATGCGAAGCATCTCATCTATATTACGACCAAGTGGTAAGTCATTTATAACAGCGTGTCTTACAATACCTTTAGCATCTATAAGAAAAGAACCACGAAGTGCTACAGCTTCACCAAAAAGTACATCATAATCTTTTGAGATTTGTTTTGTTAAATCAGCTACAAGAGGGTAACCAACTCTACCGATACCACCTTGGTTGATTGGAGTTTCTCTCCATGCAAAGTGTGAAAACTGGCTATCTACAGATACACCTATAACATTTACGCCACGGTCTTTAAACTCTTGAAGTCTATGGTCAAATGCGATAAGTTCTGATGGACATACAAAAGTAAAGTCTAGTGGGTAGAAAAATAAAACTGTTCCTTTTTCTCCCATATTTTCTGATAATTTGAAGTCTTCAACGATTGAACCGTCACCTAAAACTGTTGTTGCGATAAAGTCTGGAGCTTGATTTGTTACTAACATATATATCCTTTTTGTTTTGTTTGATGTTGAAATTTTAGCTAAAGAAGATTAACAAATTTTAGTTTAAATAAAGTAGTAATTTTATTTAAGGATAAATTTTATCTTCTAGATTTATTGACATTCTTTACATATTCCAGATAAAACTAAATCGCTTGTTGTGATGTCAAATTCATATTCCTTAGAAGTCTTTTTTACAATTAAATCTAAATCTA
>JAADDU010000015.1 GCA_013153755.1 Campylobacterota bacterium
CAAGTACCTTTGATATCTGAGTATTCTTATTTTCCATAAGTAATTATATATAAATTTGAATCGTTTTGTATTGTCCATGATTGCTAAGTTTTATTATTTTGTGCTACTTTTTTAAAAAGTAGCAAGGCTTTATAGATTAGTTTAAATTTGTAAATGCTTCAATATATAAAGACTTTTCATTATGGACTATAAAGATGATTTGATTGTTAAGGTAAAAAATTATTTAAATATTAAAAAAGAGATATAGAGTAAGCTTGATTGCTTACTCTATAGATTAACTCTAGTGTAGTTTACTCCACACTTGTTTTTTCCAAAGATATGCAAGAACTGTAAAGATTACAAAGTATAGTATAACTTTCCATCCTAGTTCATCTCTGTTTGGTTTTTTAGCATCACCAGTACGAGCTAAGTAACCCATCACTTTCTCATAACCTTCTTCACTTAGACCTGTTCTAGGCATAGCAGTTCCAGGTAATTGAGATTGAGGATCCTCGATAAATGTTTTTAAGAAGTGTTCACCTCTAGATCTAATTATGATTGAAAGATCAGGCGGAAGTTTACCCATATACTTAGCAACTGCAAGTTTCTCTTTTGCAACCTCTTCTTGAAACTTCATACCTTCTAAATCAACACCAGTAGTAATATCAGATTTTGTTTTTGGAACAAAACCTTTTAGAGTCCACTTACCATATCTATTTGCATGACATCTTCCACATGCTTCAACATAAGCTTCTTTATTTGTTACTTCACCAGCTTTTTTCTCTTTTATATAAGCCACCACATTAGCTATATCTTGATCTGCACTAACCATTGAGCTTATACTTCCCATAGGGTGCATTGCAGTATCAGCATACTTATGATCTACATTTGAAGCCATTGCAGGGTTTTTGATAAGTGCTATTAGATAGTTTTTATCATATAAGCTACCTGCATGATCTAAATCTGGAGGTACTACTCCACCCATATTCATACCACTTCCATTATGACAACCAGCACACATTGCAAATGTAGCTTCACCTGCAGTTGCATCACCTTTAAGTGCAGAAATCTTTTTAACATCAGCCCAGAATGCTTTTTTCTCTTCAAGCTTTTTTTCTAATGCTGCAGTATCATGTTTCTCTTCTTTAGCTTTTTCAATCTTATGTTCTACCTCTTCTACATCTGCTGTTCCATCATATACAAAGTTATGACTCTCTACATGAGCATGCATTTGCGAGTGTGCAAAAGGCTCAACACCTATGTATGTAAGGACTGAGAAAAAGACAACAACTGCTAATATTTTAAGTTCTTTATTCATCTTTTAATCCTTTAACTTTTTTTCTAACATTGTTATAAATGGAAGTACTACCCAAAGACCTATAAAAGTCAATGCAGCAATAAGACCAATAGTATTAAATACTCCCATTGGAGGTACTTTACCCATAACTGAAAGTACAATCATATCTATTAGAAGTAACCAGAACCAGATGTGAAATAGTCCTCTTTTATTTGCTGGTGCAACATTTGGACTTCTATCTAAGAAAGGTAGTAGCATAAATATAACTTGTGCAAACATAAACGCTAATAATCCTAAATCTTTAGAGAAAGGTCGAAGTATCTCATAACTCCATAGGAAGTACCATTCAGGGTAGATATGTGGAGGAGTTTTAAGTCCATCAGCTGGATCAAAGTTTACAGGATCTAGTGCAAATTCATAGTGATAAAATACTAGATAAAAGAAAAAGATCATAAATACACCAAGAACAAAAATATCTTTAGAAAGGAAATCCCATTTAAATCTAATTACTTTTGAACCTTTTGTATCACCTGCAAGATATTTTTTGCTTTCAGCTTCAAAATCTATCTCTTCTCCATCTTGATTATTAACATGAGGAATTCTAAGAGCACCAAAGTGTAAAACTATAATACCCATGATAGCTAGAGGAACTAACAATACATGCAGCATAAAAAATCTTCCTAAAAATGCTTGACCAGGTACGAAATCACCTCTAATCCACTCAACAAGTCCTGGAGCATTTAAAGCGCCACCTAAGACATCTGGTGAAAAACCTTCAAAAAGGTTGGTTATAACCATACCTGCCCAGTAACTCATTTGACCCCAAGGAAGCATATAACCTGAAAATGCCTCTGCTGAAAATGCTACAAAAAGTAACATACCAGAGATCCAGATCATTTCTCTACCTTTTTTGTAAGAACCATAATAGATACCAGTAAACATATGAATATAAATAACTAAAAATACAACTGATGCAGCAACACCATGTATATGTCTCCATAGCCATCCATAACCAACTTCAGTCATGATTGTATAGTTTACGCTATCAAATGCAGCATTTACATCAGGTTTATAGTACATTAAAAGAAAAATACCACTAACTAAAAGTAGAGCAAAAAGTATAGCTAAAACCATACCCATAGCCCATAAAAAGTTGATATTTTTAGGGATCCAATACTCAGTCGATAAAACTCGATCTAGAGTATTTACAGCCAATCTGTCATCTAACCATTTGTTAGTAAATGGGAATGCTTTTCTAAATTTTGCCATATGTCCCTCCCTATACTTTACTTGTTAGACCATCGGCTAACAACTTTTTATACTCTGGACCTTCTTCACCCAGAACAAGCTTTGTACCCTCTATTTTGAAAGGAGGTATATCAAGTGGTCTTGGAGGTGGAGTCTTTATAACCTCACCACTCGCATCAAATTGTCCACCATGACAAGCACAATGAAACTCATGTACATCAGCAACATAAGCTGGAATACAACCAAGATGTGTACATAATCCAACTGCTACAAAATATGTATCATCACCTATCTTTATATCTCTAGGATTTGATTTCATATCTTTTGAGTGTTTAAGGACAAATATAGGTTTACCTCTCCATTTTTCCGTTACTAGCACATTTTCTTGTGCACCTGATAGATCAATCGTAGTGAAACCAGCAGCTTTTACACTTGGAAGTGGATCCCAAGTATATTTCATCGCTGTTAGTGCACCAACACCACCCGCAGCCGTAAATAGACCAAGGGCAGCACCGAGAAAACTTCTTCTCTCTTTTTCTACAGCCATTCGTTCTCCTTTATAAAATGTCCGCCAATTATACAACTAATTTGCTTTTATGAATGTTAAGCTATTAATAAACTAATGTTATAATCATCGTATGTTTACAGGATTGATAAGAGAAAAAGCGAAAGTTCTAAGCTTCACAGATAATATTTTGCAATTAAAAGCTAAGCATTCCCCAAAGCTTGGAGATTCCATAGCGGTAAATGGCGTATGTTTAACCGTCATAAAAGTTTCATCTGGAGAGTTTGCAGTAGAAATATCGCCAGAAACGAAAGCAGTAGTTGCCATGGAAAACTATAAAAATGAGGTTCATATAGAACCAGCTATGAAACTTAGCGATAGACTAGAAGGGCACATAGTGCAAGGTCATGTTGATACTATTGGTGTAGTTAAAAAGATAGAAAAAACTGAAAATAGCTATGACTTTTTTATAGGTATAGATAAAGAGTTTATAAAGTTTGTCGTTCCTAAAGGAAGCATTACCATAGATGGAGTAAGTTTAACTGTAAATGATGTTTATACAGATAGTTTTAGATTGACTATTATTCCTCATACCGTAGAAAACACTCTTTTTAAAAACTATAAAGTTGGTTTTAGAGTAAATATCGAAACAGATATGTTTGCAAGATATATTTATCATATGTTTAGTGGTAAAAAAAGTATGAGTTGGGATGATGTTGATAAGATCATGGCTAGGTATTAATGGAGTTTAGTACATTTAGAAAGTTTGATAATGAACTTTTTCATACTATTACAGATCGCTTTGGTGGAGTGAGTCAAGCTCCATTTGAAAGTTTAAATCTTGCTCTGCATGTTGGTGATAAGCCTTTTGATGTTCTTAAAAATAGAGAGATTTTAAGCGAAAAACATAATTTTATACTTCAAAATCTTATATATATGGATCAAATTCATAGTGCAAATATAGCTATTATTAAAGATTCTTCTCTCAATAAGATAGAAAATTGCGATGCACTTATAACAGATGTTAAAAATATACCTCTTATGGTTATGGTTGCTGATTGTGTTCCTATTCTTTTTTATGATCCTGTAAAAAAAGTCATAGCAGTTGCACATGCTGGAAGAAATGGAACATTTATGCAGATTGCTAAAAAAACTGTTTTAAAAATGAAAGATGAGTATGGAAGCACTTTATCTGATCTAAAAGTTGGAATTGGGGTTAGTATAGGTAGTTGTTGTTATGAAGTAGGAAAAGATTTAGCCAATATTTGTCAAAAAAACTTTGGTAAAAAATATGTAAAAACAAGAGATGATAAAACTTTTCTTGATCTTAAATCATTAAATAAAGATCAACTCTTAGATGTAGGTGTTAAAGAGGAAAATATAGAAATATCTTCTATTTGTAGTTGCTGTGATCTAAACTATTTTTCATATCGTAGAGATGGGCAAACTGGTAGATTTGCAGGTTTGATGATACTTAAATGAGTATAAAAAAAGATAAAGCAGTAGCTTTAAAATATAACAAAGATGGTGTTGGTGCTCCAAAAGTTGTAGCATCAGGAAGAGGAGAAATCGCTAAAAGGATTTTAGAAAAAGCGGATGAGTTTAATATACCAATTTTTAAAAATGAGGCATTAGC
>JAADDU010000194.1 GCA_013153755.1 Campylobacterota bacterium
AAAACTATCTTTGATTTTCCAAAAGAGTTTACTATAAAGATATCCTATATTTTAAAGAGATGATGAAACTACTCCTTTAAGTGTTGTGAACTCTTTCACATTTGCAAATGCGAGTGTTACACTCAATAATAGAACTATATGCTAAAATACTCTTTAAAAAGTATCTCAATGTCAATTCGAGAGCTCAGAAATAAAATAGCTCATGAATATCCTCAAGAGTTAGATAAAAAGTTGGAGCAAAAATTTTATGAGATTACAAAGCAAAAAGGTGGAGATATTGACCTTTTTGTCATAGCTAAAAATGCAACATTCTCCAATAAAATCAAAGCTCTAAAAGTTGTTTCTTGACTAGATTATTTTAATTTTTTCTCTACATAGTTTTTTATATGTTTATAGATATGTATTAAAACACTTCTTTTATCATAAAGCCTATTAATAGTTTCACTCATCTGCTCTGGTTCATCTTCGTAATTATGAGCTAATTCATTTCTATCGTCTCGTAATTGCTTCCAAATATTTGCATCTTCGAGTAAATATAGTTTTTCCATCAGATTTAAAATATCTATAAATGGTTTACCTTCAATATCTTCTTTTAAAAATAACAATACAGTTTTAAAGAGTTTTTGTCCTACAACATCTTGAAGTTTAGCAAAACGAAATAAAAACTGATCTATATTTGCGACTTTATCATCGCTTAGGTTTGTATATTTAGACTTATTTAAAGGCATAAACTCTGACATTTTCTCTGAAGCATTATTTAATCTTTCTATATGCTTATCACACTCGTAAAATATTCTATTTAATTTTTCCACTATGATATCATCACTCATAACAAAACTCCTGTTTTTATAATCTCTTTTTCTATACTTCTTTCTTTGTCTTTTGATACAACTATATCTATCTTTTGAGTACCAATCAAATCATACAGTTTAAGTCTAAATCGACTTTTTTTATCTATCTCTTCTGCAATATCTAGTTTATAAGACAAATCTATATATAAATCAATATCTCCACCTCTTTTACTATCATCTACACGACTTCCAAAAAGATAGACTTTACCATCTTCAAAAACTTCTATAAAAGCCTTTTTTATAGCCTCGATTTCATATTTAGTAAGTCTCATATCTTTTGATTCCTAATTAAACTTTGTATCCATATTATAACCATCTACTTAGCACCCACTTTTAGAAAAACAACTTTTATGGTTTTTATAAGTATGACAAAATCACTCCAGAGTGACCAGTTTTTTATGTACCACACTTCAAGCTCGTTTCGCTCTTTAAAAGTCAAGTTGTTTCTTCCACTCACCTGCCAGAGTCCTGTAATGCCAGGCTTTACTTTTAAAATGAACTTCTGATGCTCTCCAAGTTTCACTGACTCGCTTAGCATGTATGGACGTGGACCTATGAGGCTCATCTCACCTTTGAGTACATTTATGACCTGTGCTAGCTCATCAAGCGAAGTTGCACGTAAAAACTTTCCTATTTTAGTTATGCGCGGATCATTTTTATACTTATGATACTCTTCATAATATGAAACTTCATCAGGATTCTTTTTCAAATACTCTGCTAAAAGTGCATCGGAGTTCTCATACATTGTTCTGTATTTATAACAATTAAAAGCTTTAGCATCTTTACCCATTCGCTCTTGTTTAAAAAATATAGAGCCTTTAGAGTCAAGTTTAATCAAAAAAGATATTAAAAGATGTATGGGTAAAAAGAGAGGGAGTATGAGTAGGGTCAAAAGGTACTCAAAAAAACTCTTTATCCAGATATTATGCTTTAAAAGGAGCCTATTCTCTACTAAAATAGTGTTATAACGAATATTTGAGTACTCTATAATGCTTGAGTGTGCAAAGTTGATGTCAGTAATATAGGGAACAATGAAGAGCTCCCTACTCTCTTCAAGATGCTGTGAGATATGCTCATTTAAACGCTCAGGCTCTAATGACTTAGAGATAATGATGACACTGTCACATTCACTCTCTACAGGAGTCATACCAAGGTACCAGTTATCAACAAGCTCCTTCTTAAAACGCTCCACTTCACTCTCTACTCCAACAAGAAGTACCTTTGATTTAAAAGAGTCAACCAAATAGAGCAGTTTTTTACTATAGCGTTTAAAAACAGGCATCAACAATGCACCCAAAAAGAAGTAGAGTGTTAAAAAGAGTCTAGAGTACTCAAGGTTTGCTTTTGAGAGTGCTAGGATGGTTAAAACGAGGAGATAAGCTATAAAGAAAACCTTTATAACCTTGTAACTCTCCTGCCAAAAATCGTACTTGAGAGTATATACTTTTTCAAGATAGAGTAAAAAAACTATAATCACAATGACAAAAGAGAAGTGTTTGAGTCTTATCTCACTAAAAGCAGGAATATCTTCAGCACTTAAACTACCTCGAAAGTAACTAGTCAGATAAAATAAGCCTATCAAAAAAAATATATCTAGTATAATTGTTATTAACGTCTGTATTCTCTTTTTCATAATCGTTATTATAACGATTTAGTTTTAGAGAGAACAAAATCTTCAAACTTTTGTTGAAACTCTTTTTTTGAAAATTTTTGAGCATATTTAGAAATAGTTTTTGCATCAAAGTTCATAGACTCAAATTTTGCTATCGCCTCTATTATGCTCTCTTTTGTCTGCTTCAAAAAGTGTACACCACTAATGCCTTCAGATACACTCTCTTTTGTACCACCGACACCAAGAGCCACTACAGGTGTACCACATGCCATAGCTTCAACAGGAACTATGCCAAAGTCCTCTACAGCAGCATAAACAAATGCCCGTGCTTTTTGCATATACTCCAATAAAACAGCATCTTCTTGATAACCTAAAACCTCTACATTGGCATTTGCTATTTTTTTGATGGATTCATACTCTTCACCACTACCAATAACTACTAGTTTTTTATCAGGCATAGCATTAAAAGCCTCAACAATGAGTTTCGTCTTTTTATAAGGCACCAAGCGCGAAGCACTTAGGTAAAAATCCTCTTTCTCTTCACACAGAGTAAACTTTTCAATATCAACAGGTGGGTAGATAACAGTAGCTTCTCTCTCGTAAGTTCGAGCTATTCGCTCTTGAACAAATTTAGAATTTGCTAGAAAATAATCTACTCTACTTACTGTATCTAAATCCCATTTTCGTATATACTGTAAACTTTTCTCTACTAAGAACTTCTTTGGTTGAGAGAGATTAGAGGTATACTCATCATAAAGATCCCACGCATAACGAATAGGTGTATGGCAATAAGATATGTGCAGAGCACCTTCTCGTTTTTTAACACCTTTGGCAACAGCCCATGATGAACTAATCACTAAATCATAAGTTGTAAGATTTAAGCTCTCTGTAGCCTTTGGAAAAAGTGGCAGATAGTTTCTAAAGTGTTTTTGAGCCAATGGCAGATTTTGTATAAAAGAAGTTGTAACAGGTTTTCCTGCGATTATATCTTCCCTCTGGACATCACTTAAAAAATCAACTAAAGAAAATATATCTGCATCAGCAAAAAGTTCTACAATACTTTTTAAGACTTTCTCTGCACCGGCATTTGTAACCAACCAGTCATGTACTATTGCTATCTTCAATTAAATTACTTGATTTTATTTTCTATATAGATTAGAGTACTATTAATAATCTCAATAAGCTTTTGAGTATACTCTAAAACTTCATCAAATACATTCACTAAATCATCTTCAATGTATTCATGGGCAATGGTATTTCGTATATCTTTCATAATTCTCAGTTCATCTATATCTTCAAAAAGTCCTCGTTTATGAGCATTATTTACGACATCTACCAATGTCCCTTGATTTTCAAACTCATATGCGTCAATAGTTCTAAAAATTTTTCTTATTAAAAAATCTATTCCTCTACTATATCTACTGCATAGAGTTTCAAATTTGCCAAACTCTTCTATAGTATATGTTTCTTTTATACCTATTTGAGCACACTCATTATAGGAGAGTTCTATCCAAAAAAGTTGTTTCTTTAAAAGCTCAAAATCTTGCAGTAGTTTTTGCTTCATCATAATTTAATCGCCTTTTTATATATCATAGCAACAAAAGGATCGCTCATTTGACCATCATCTACTATAATATCAAGTTTTTGTTCACCAAAATTTTTAAAAAACTCTATGCGTAGTTTTCGTAAATGCTTTTTTGTAAAATCTTTAGATATGATCAAAAGATCAATATCCCCACCTCTTTTATCATCATCGACTCTACTACCAAAAAGATAGATTTTTGCATCATGAGAAAGTTTTTTTAACGTCTCTTTGAGCACCATTACCTCTTCTTTCTTGAGTCGCATGACTATCCTACCTTAATATTTTTTTCATTTAACTATAAATAATTATAGCAAATAATCATTGATACCTTACTTCAAAACCTCTTCAAAGACTCGTATATGCTCCTGTGCAGATTTTTCCCAGCTAAACTCTTTGGCTCTTGCAAGCCCTTTCTCTCTCATCTGCTCTTGTAAAGAAGCATCACTTAAAACCTGCTCTATCTTTTGCCTAATATCTTCTACACTGCAAGGATCACAATAGAGTACTGCATCTCCTCCAACTTCAGGCAAAGAGGAGAGATTTGAAGTAACAACTGGAGTACCACAAGCCATCGCTTCAAGTACAGGAAGCCCAAAA
>JAADDU010000016.1 GCA_013153755.1 Campylobacterota bacterium
ATATCATTATCTTCTAAATTTTGTATAGATTTACTTATCTCTAGCAAATTATCTCACTGGTGTAAAAGAAGTCATTTAGAATAGCTCGATATTCATCTATATCACTTATGTGATTTACGCTGTTTCTAAGTGCTGATGCACCCCTATAACCTTTAGAGTAAGTATGGGTATGCTTTCTAAACATAGCCACACCATGTGAACCATAAAACTCTATCATTTTGTCAAAGTGCTCTATGATTATATCAGCTTTAAGATTTTTGTCAATATCTTTAGTGCCATTTTTTAGCTGATGAAAAATCCAAGGAGCACCAACAGCACCTCTACCTATCATCACACCATCACATCCAGTATGTTCTAACACCCATTTGGCTTTTTCATAAGAGTCTATATCTCCATTTGCTATGACAGGTATAGACACATTTTCCTTTATCTCTTTTATAGCATCATAATCAACTTCTGCCTTAAATTTACCAGCTCGTGTTCTACCATGAACTGCTAAAAAATCAGCTCCACTATCTTCTACCATTTTTGCTATATTTATATGGTTTTTTTCCTCAAATCCAAGTCTAATTTTTACGCTAGTTAAGCTTTTATTTGAAGTGTCTTTTATGGTTTTTATAATTTCACCCATAAGTGGAAGATTTAGAAGAAGAGAACTTCCACTACCATGACCTACTACTTTAGGAACAGGACATCCACAATTTAAGTCAAGTATATCTATACCATCTACTTCATTTAAAATCTCTACAGCAGATTTAACTATATCTGCATCAGCACCAGCAATTTGAACTGAATATGGGTCTTCTATAGGAGATTTTTGCAACATATGTAATGTTTTTTTTGAGCCATGTGCTAAAGCATTGGAGCTTAACATCTCACTTACAGTAAGATCAGCTCCAAATTTTTTAACAACACTTCTAAAAGGAAGGTCGGTAAACCCAGCAAGAGGTGCTAGGACATAGATAGGTTTATCAAAAGATAGTTTTTCTATCATTTACTAAATAAAAAGGTTTATGTTAAAGTTTTTACCACACTCTTTTAGTGTACTATACGCTTTAAAGTTCTCATACTCACCTTTTTGAGAGTTTGCTAGTATCTCATCTGCGAGTGTTATCATCTCTAAATCAAAAAGTGTAAATAAGTAAGCTTCCATAGCATCTTCCCTTTTTTCACTTAAAGTTTCAAAAAGTTTCATTCTTTGATCTGGTAGCATAGTACTAGAAAGAGCAACAGATACTTCTATAAGTTCTTTTGTATTTAAATTTAAAACTTCCAATAACTCTAACAACTCTTCATTAGTCAGTTTTAAACCATTTTCCTCAGCGTTTATTCTACCAAGAATAACAAATAAAGAATCTTTAGTTAAAAATGATTTATTTTCTTTTATAGCAGAAACTGTAGCAGTTTTTACAAAGTCATTAAATGCTTCTGTAACTAAAGACTCATCATATCTTGAATTATATTTTAAGATATTTTCAGCACTTAACTCACCTTTTTTATAACGATTTTTATCATTTTGAATAACTAGAGAGTTAGTATTTTTTAGATTATATTTTCTAAGGTCAACAACTTCCCCCTGTCTTATGTCATCTATGAGATTAATCACTGCATCTAACTTCTCGTTTTGAGTGTTTGCTCTTAATGCTTTAGTTGGAAATAATGTTGTACTATCTATGATAGAGCCTAAAAGCTTATATCTTGGTGTTTTATAAACATTGTTTCTTTCTGCTTTTGCTAGATAAGCATCAGCTATAGCATCTATCACTCTTTCATAGTCTTTATCATACTTGCGAAGTCTTATACTTGATAAAACAGAGTAAAAAGCCATATGAAAAACACTTGCTAAGTATAAGATGATTAAAGGTATAACTACCCATAATGCTATCGGCCAATTTGGAAGCATAACTCCAAAAAATTCAAAACTAGTACTAGCTTGTGAAATATAAACATATATATACCACCCCACTAAAGCGATCAACATTGTTGCGCCTACAGTATACCTTTTTATATACATACTCTACTCCTTAATTTAGTTTGATTTTTCTACAATCTCTCTACAATCTATACAATATATCGCATGAGGTTTAACCTTTAGGCGTTGAAATCCTATCTTATCTTCACACATTTCACAAATACCATAGTCACCATTTGCAATTTTTGACAAAGTAACTTGAATCTCTTGTAACTCTTTTTCTTGTTGAGATACTATTGCACTCTCAACCATTGAATTGTTATTTACTGAAGCATGATCACCTTCATCATTTAACTCTAAAGAGCTAAGCTGACTTAACTCATCATTAACACCTGATATATTTTTAACTATTTGCTCTTTTCTACTTTCTAAAATCTCTTTAAAGTAGTTTAATTCACTATCTTGCACTTTAATTATTCCTTATTTATGATACGGGTGATTACTTAAAATAGAAAAACCCCTATAAATCTGCTCTAGCAAAACAACTTTTGCTATCTTGTGACTCATAGTAATTTTACCTAAACTTATAACAGCATCACTTTGTTTTAAAAAGCTATCCTCAAAGCCATAAGCTCCACCTACAAAAAATTTAATGGACATTTTATCATTTAAAAGCTTACTAAACTCAAAACTATCTACTAATTTTCCATCTGGATGCAAAGTTATACTAAAACCTTGATTAATATAAGGTTGTAAAACCCTTGTATATGCCTCTTTTGAAGCTGTTGGTGAGATAGTGTGTGATTTTGCTACATCTTTTGGAAAAATTTCAATATCTTGTACTTTTGCAAAGCGACTTATCATCTTTGTAAGCTCTTTATAGAGTGGATCATAAGTTGAACGCTCTTTTTTTGCTATGCTTATGATATCTATATTCATTTAAGTAATCCACTTCCGATGACACGATAGGTAACATGCTTAAATTCATCATCTAATCTAACACCACCAATAGCACCAACTAGATGTTTTGATTCTTTAGCTATGGAGTCTAGTTTTGAACCTAAAACATTCGTTACATCTTTTTTTGTAGTTGTATCTCTATATGCACCCAAACCTATGTAGTTTAAATCAAATTTATTTGCTTGGAGAACTTCTTCTAAGTTATGAGTAGATATACCTAAAATCTTTTGTGAAGAGATAACTTCTCTTAAAATTTTAATAGCCTTAGATATATCTTTATCTATAGCTCTTAAATCATCTTGCCCCATATGAACACCATCACAAAATTCTACAAGCTCATACATATCATTTACTATTAAAAAGCCATCATAAAGTTTTCTGATTTTAATCAGTTGTTGTTTTATAAACTGTTTATCTTTAGTCTTATTTCTATACTGTATGGTTTGTGCATTATGCTCTTTTGCAATAGAGATAAAATCTTCTATACTCAGATGATTTCTATCTAAAAGTTCTTGGTCACATAGTGCATATAAACGCATTAAGCAGCTTTAAAAAATCTTAGTAAATCAGATAGTGTAGCTTTTAGCTCATTTCTATTTACTATCATATCTATAGAACCTTTTTCAAGTAAAAATTCTGCTCTTTGGAAACCATCAGGAAGAGCTGAACCTATAGTTTGCTCGATTACTCTTTGTCCTGCAAAACCTATGAGTGCACCAGGCTCTGCTATGATGATATCCCCTAAAGTTGCAAAAGAAGCACTTACACCACCCATAGTTGGGTCTGTTAAAACAGATATATATGGAAGGTTATGGTTTGCAAGTCTTGCTAAGGCTGCTGAAGTTTTACTCATCTGAAGTAGTGAGTAAGTTGATTCTTGCATTCTAGCTCCACCACTAGCACTAAGGATGATAAGACCCTCTTTTTTCTCAATAGCTCGGTTAACTGCTCTTACTATCTTCTCCCCTTCTACAGAACCAAGACTACCACCCATAAAAGAAAAATCAAAGATAACAACTTGTGCATTTACACCATTCATTTTCATCTCACCACTAACAACAGAAGATTTTCTACCAGTTTTTGCAAAACCCTCTTCTATACGCTTTTTATAAGACTTTTTATCTACAAATTTTAGTGGGTCAACAGGAGTTAAATCTGAATCATATTCTACAAATGTATCTTTGTCAGCTAAAGTTTCAATACGCTCTTTGACACCTATACGGATATGATAGCCACATTTTGGACATACATAATTTTGGTTTTCTACCTCTTTGTAATACATAAGAGAGTGACATGACTTACACTTAACCCAATGAGATGGAGTTTCGTTGTTTGATGATTTATCGGAGCTGAAAGAAAAAATACTTAAGAGGTTCAAAACTTATCCTTTAATATAATAAAATAATCGTGATTATATCAAATTTTAGTTTAAAACCTTTACTTTGAGCAATATATCTTCATCTTTTTTAAAATCAATATGGATAAGATAGTTACTTTTTACACTTTGCGAATTATAAACTCTAAAACTTTTTACTTCACCTAAATACTCTACATCAAACTCTGAACTTATATCAATAGGATATGTCATAAACTCTTTTAAGGATTCAAGTCTATAAAGTTTATCTTGCTTAAATATATATGCTATATAAGGGTTATATCTATGATGCATAGAGTTAGAACTTTGTAAAAAAACTATATCTTCATTTTTTTCTTGATTTAAAATAGTTATGGTTTTTGGTAATGCTAAAGCAAAATCTAAAAAGATAA
>JAADDU010000146.1 GCA_013153755.1 Campylobacterota bacterium
AGATGATAAAAGGGATGAGATTATCTCTCAACTCTCTGAAATAGTAGACTTTGTAGATAACCTAAGTGAACTAGATACAGATAATGTTGATGAGAATTTTGCCATGAATGACAAATCTACTTTTACAAGAGAAGATATACCGTCTTGTGACAAAGAGATAAATGAAAGTATCTTAAATAATGCACCACTAAGTGATGATAACTTTTTTATAGTTCCAAAAATTATAGAATAACAAAGGAATTTTTATGAGTGAAGAAATTAAAAAAACAGTTGATGTAAAAAAACTACTAAAGAGTGTTTTAGCCTACGGTTCAAGTGATTTGCACCTAGTTGTTGGAAGTGAACCACAGATCAGAATAGATAAAGAGCTTCGTCCTCTTAATCTTGCCGTCTTAAGTGCAAAAGATATTGAGGAGATGGCTTATACTCTTATAGAAGATAAACAGAAAAAAGAGTTTGAAGAAAACAATGAGCTAGATTTTTCTTTTGAGCTTACAAACATAGGTCGTTTTAGAGCAAATTATTATCGAACTATTGGTGGTATTGGGTGTGCTTTTCGTATGATTCCTCTAGAAATACCTACACTTGATGAATATGGTAATCCACCAGTTTTTAAAGAGTTAATCAAAAGAGAAAAAGGTCTTATCTTAGTAACCGGTCCAACTGGTAGTGGTAAATCAACAACTCTAGCTTCTATGCTCCATGAGATAAATTTAACTGAAAGACGCCATATTATAACTGTTGAAGATCCTGTTGAGTTTGTACATAAAAATATAAAATCACTCTTTTCACAAAGAGATGTTGGACAAGACACTGCATCTTTTGCATCTGCCTTAAAATATGCACTTAGACAAGATCCAGATATAATACTAATCGGAGAGATGCGTGATGCTGAAACCATAGGTGCTGCACTAACTGCTGCTGAAACTGGTCACTTAGTTTTTGGTACATTACATACAAACTCTGCACCAGGTACTATAAACCGTATTATAGATGTTTTTGATGGAGAAGAACAAGCTCAAATAAGAGCTCAACTTGCAACTTCACTTGTAGCAGTAATATCTCAAACTCTTATCCCAAAAGCCGGTGGTGGAAAAGTTGCAACACAAGAGATACTTATAACAAACCCTGCTGTTCAAAATCAGATAAGAGAAGATAAAGTACATCAAATATACTCTCAAATGCAACTAAATCAACAAGAAACAAAAATGACAACACAAAGTCAACAACTTCTTGAACTACTTCAGAAAAAAGTAATCACTAAAGAAAATGCGATTAAAAACTCAAATAGACCAGAAGAGTTAATCAAAATGATAGACATGTTTTAAAAGTATGCACTTTTACTTAACTATAAATTAAAGTTTTTTAGCCCATCTAGCAAAAAATCTAGCTGGGCTTAACTTACTACTAATCTCTTTATTACTAAAAATATGTTCACTAAGTATTTTAGCCAAATATGGAGCTAAGACAAATCCATACCCACCGTTGCCATTTATCATATAAAGGTTTGGATAGTATGTATATTTCTCATATTCTGGTTTTTTAGTCTTAAATCTTACACTCTTATCTGCTAGAGTTTCTTTTGAGATAACCAAAGAACCTATAAGTGGCATATAATCAAATGATCCAGAACGCAAACCTGTATAATCTTTTATGACCTCTATATCTTCTAATTTTATAGTCTTAGATGCCTTTTGAAGCAACTCTTCTCTTCCTGCTTGTATCTCATAAGGTTTAGTTGCAGTTTGTGGATGATAATGAACATCATGTGTTGCACCTATAGCTAGTTGTGAGTTATTTGATGGAGATATAGATACATTTTGATGAAGACTATAAGAGTTTTTAGTAGTTGTTTTTATATCTATACGATGCCCCCAAACACCACGGAGTTTTATATATGGCTCTTTTAAAAGTGTTTCATAAGCACCAGTTGCAAGAACTAAATTTTTAGCACTATAAAGCTCATCTATAACCCATATTCCATCATCATAAAGCACTGCATCTACTTTATGTTTTACAAACTTTGCTCCATCTATAAGTTTTTTACACATAACCTGTGCATCTACAACACCTGCATCTAAAGAGATAGACTCAAAAGCCCTTGCATCATCTTCAAGTGTATCCATAAACTCTTTTGGTACATCTTTGAGTTTTAGTGTTGTGTGTTCTTTGTAGTACTTTAATACATCTGATGATTTTTCATCATTTGCTATATGGATGAGAGTGGTTTTTTTAAAACTTTGAGAAAAGTTTTTCTCATAAAACTCCATACTATAAACAAAGGCATCATGAAGTAGCTCTTTTAGTTCTCCACTTTTAGAAAATTTAGGAGCTATAAAAGCACCAGCAGCACCACTTCCACCACCAGCAACACCATCCATATCAAAGATAATGACACTTTTGTTAGCTTTTAAAAACTCATAAGCTACACTTGTGCCATTTATCCCAGCACCTATTATGGCTACATCATACAAAATTAAATACTAACTTCTTTGATATCTGCTATATTTAAAATACTTTTATAGATAGATGCTACTAAAGATTTTCTGTTGTTTTTTATAGACTCATCATCAACATTTACCATAACATCTTCAAAAAACTTATCAAGTTGTGGTTTTAGTCCAAGTAGTGCATCTAACTCCTCTTCGTAAGAGTCATACTCTTTAGATATAACACTGTTATATGCTTCAAAAAGCTCTTTTTCTGCATCTACTTCAAAAAGCACTGCATCTACTTTCATTTCTTTAGTTAAATCTATATCTTTTGTGATATTTGCAACTCTTTTAAAAGTTGAAAAAGATTCACTAAAACCCTCTGCATCTACTATGTTTTTTAAAGCATGTATCTTTTTACCCATAGCTAGTAATTCTCTCTCTCCAGACGCTAAAACTGCTTCAACTATAGATGGATTTACTTTATAAAACTGCTTAACTCTTTCTAAAAAGAAACTTTCTAGTTTTTTCATATCTATCTGCTCATAGTTTAGTGCTAATTCATTCATAGTAGATACTATATCAAACTCTAAATTATGTTCTGAAGTTATACGGATAAGTCCATTTACTGCACGACGAAGTGCAAATGGGTCTCTTGAGCCTGTTGGGATTTGGTTTATACTAAAGAGTGCTAAAAGAGTGTCAAGTTTTAAACTCATAGCAACGATAGCACTCATCTTAGTAGATGGTAACTCGCTGTCTTCCCCATCTGGAAGGTATTGCTCTTTTATGGCAGTTGCAACTTCTAAACTCTCCCCAGCTTCTAATGCATAGTAGTAACCCATAAGTCCTTGAAGTTCTGTAAACTCATAAACCATTTCACTCATTAAATCAGCTTTTGCTAAAGAGATAGCACGGTTTAGTTCTGTTGTGTTTTGAATGTTGTATTTTAAAGCTAAGGTATTT
The DNA here is from genome assembly GCA_013153755.1 of Campylobacterota bacterium. Next base: position 3,399 of record JAADDU010000146.1, read on the forward strand.
GCTATCTTTGCTTCTCTTTGAATTTTATCTTTTACACTTCCAAGCCCTTTAAAAAATGCAACTTTTTCAAGTCCATCTGTAGATAAACCATTTCTTAAATCATTATCATAGAAAAAGAGTCCATCAGCTAAACGAGGTCTTAAAACTCTCTCATTTCCCTCTATAACTTTTGAGTAGTCATCTGTAAGTGCATTTGATACAACTACAAACTTATTTAAAAGTTTGCCATCTTTAAAAACAGGGAAATATCTTTGATGCTCTTTCATAGATGTTATGATAACTTCAGGTGGAAGCCTTAAAAACTCCTCATCAAATGAGCCTAAAAGTGCTTTTGGATTCTCAGTTATAGCTACAACTTCATTAAGCAAATCTTCATCTACTTCTATCATTATGCCATTTTCTTTTTGAATATTTTCAAAATCTTGAAGTATCTTTTGTCTTCTTTCATCTTGAAAAAGGATAACTCCACCCTCTCTTAGAGTATAAAAATAGTCTTGCATCCCTATAAGTTTTTTCACTTCAAAGTCACTTATACGGTGTACAAAAGTAATCATTTGAGATTTTACACCAAAAAGCTCTACATCTATTAGCTCTCCACCCATAACCACATTTAACCATCTGATAGGTCTTATAAAACTCTTTTGTAACTCACCCCATCTCATAGATTTACCAAAGTTTAGTGAAGCTATCCACTCATTTATGATAGTTTCTAAAAGTAGTTTTGAGTCTTTACCTTTTAGCTCTTTTTTGTAGTATAAAACCTCTTTGTTGCCTTTTGTAGCGGTTGAAATCTCATCTAGTGAAACACCACATTTTCTTGCAAATCCCTCTGCTGCTTTTGTAGGCTCTCCATCTTTGTAAGCAACTGCCAAAGGTGCACCAAAAAACTCCTCTACACTATCATCTTGAGAAGTTTTGAACTCTCTATGCCAAAGAACAAGACGGCGAGGTGTATAGTAAAACTCAAATTCACATAAAAGCGAATACTTTTGTAAAATATCTGCATACTTTTTTTCTATATTTTTTAACTCTTTTAAAAGTGGAACAGCTGGAAGCTCTTCTACACCAATCTCTATAAGTAATGGTTGTAACATATCTATAACTCTTTGATTTAATATTGATGCGATTTTATCCATTAGTTAGTTAAAAACTGATTAAATATAAAAAATTCCTTAAATA
>JAADDU010000136.1 GCA_013153755.1 Campylobacterota bacterium
CTACAATCCACTATAAATAAAAGCACCCCAGAAGTAAGGGTGTATATCTCTGTCTATAAACTCTTTTTTTGCTTCTTGTAGTGACTGGTAAGGTGATTCTCCTTTTTTGATATTTTTATGCATCTTTATCATCAGATCTTTTGTCTCTTTATCTGATACTTTCCATAAACTTGATACCACCGACTTTGCTCCTGCTTGGATAAACACTCTATTTAATCCTGATAAACCTTGAGTTGATATTCCCGTTTCACAAGCAGAGAGCACTACAAGTTTGGTTCCTTTTAGATTAAGTCCCGAGAGTTTTAATGCACTCACTTGTCCGTAAGCAGGATTGGTATTTGCTCCCGAGAGTACAATGCCCGATTTTAGAAGTGGATTTTTTATATCCGGATCATCTATAAAGTATCCGTGTGTTGCTATATGGAGTATTGTCGGCTCTTTTACTTTGAGTAGGTTTTCTATTGTAGCTTTTTGCTCTTGCTCGGGAACAACTTTATACCCTTGTGAGTTATATAGTCTTGATATCGCGTCTCCTTCTTGTTTTGTTCCTAAAAGTTTAGACCATTTTCCATCCTCACCTCTTGCTCTTTTAGGCATTAACATTGATTTGGAGGTAGTAGCTATATAGCTTCTCTCTTTTTTGTTTAACTTCATATCGAAATCAGGATTATAAAAGAGTTCTACTTCTTGATTTTTATTTGTTTTATTCTTATTTATCAGATAGAGCTGAAGTAGACTTTTACCTGATGGAGCATATCTTATATTTTTGCTCTCAACTAAGTATCTGCCTTTATTATCATAGAGTATCTCAAACGGTATGAGATTTAGTTTTCCATCGGGAGAGATGATAAGTCTATTTTTTGAAAGCATCTCTTTTTGTATAGGTGTAATTACCAACCTATATATCTTATTTAGTAACTCTTTGGTATCTTTTTTGTATTTTATATCCTCTTTTGAGTTATATTTTGGATAGACAAAGTTACCTCTACTCATCTTACTTATAGTTCTTCTAAATTTCTTTATGAGTCTGTCTATCTCTTTTGCATTATCTAGTTTATCAAATGTCACTTTACCTTTATGATCAAGAGTAAAAAGAAAATATCCAACATCTGTTATTGCATAATCTATATAGAGTTCATCATCTTTGAGTATATCTGCTATCTGTTGATAGTCTATTGTCTTTATCTTTTGGTAATCTTTATATCGCTCTAGTTTGTTGGCAAGATAGGTCTCTATGGTCTTTAACTCTTTTTTGATTTTATCTATATTTTGATTTATAATATCTCTATTTTTTTCATCTTTAGCACTTCCTAAAGAGCTATATACATTGCCAAGTCTTCTTTGGAGTTGAAAGTACTCATCTATCTTCTCTTTTACCTCTTTATCCGAAGTACTATCTTGTAGTGCTTTCAAAAGATTGCTGTTCTCCTCTATGCTTCCTTTGTAGTTTAGCCAATTATTAAATGTATTTTTGATAGTTGAAGGATGCAATCTAGAATATTGATATTCAATCGCCAAATAATATTGAAAAAGATACTTATTATCCTTCAAATATTTATTTGTTTCATAAAAAGAAGGCATTAAAGTAAAATTAAAAGAAGAAATTAAATTAAACATAGGACCCATGCCAAGACTTTCTTTGGAATCATTAAATTCTATTATGGCTTTATTTATGTTCTTATGTGATTGTTCAATATATCTCATTCTTTGAAATATATTGGTATTACTAAAAGATAAGAACAAATAATTTACTGCTTTTAGAAGATATAAATTTTTTCTATGTGACGGAGAAAAAGTTACACCATATATACATTTCTCAATTCTATTCAAAACTTTTAAAGACTTTTGAAATTGATTATCTCTAAAATAATATTGGCTTAATGGTATATATATATTTTTTATTATCATTGTTGGTCTGCATTGTTCTTGTTTTGTATATATGTCTTTTTCCATATGATCATAAAGATATGATAAATATTTAATTGATAATAAAGTATTATCTTTATTCTTTTTATATTGAATATAATAATTCTTAAACTTCTGTTCATCTTTTTTTATTTGTAGCGCTAATAACTTTTTCATTTTATTCTCTGTTGACGATATTTTATCTTTATAAATCTTTTTATAATAAACTAAAAAAAATTCTCTTGTCCTATAAAAAGTAGCAATACCATATTTATCACAAGCTAATTTATTATAGTGTACTGCTTTGTCTATATTATTATTAATTTGATAATAAAGCCCAACTACTATATAGTCATATACAGAATTTAGATTGTTCAAATATCTATCTATATTAACCTTTTTCTTACTAACTATCCTTAACATCAATTCTTCATAATTAGCTTTTTTAATATGAGCAAGAGCTTGTGTACAAAAAAAATCTATTTTGTTTAAATCAAATATTTTTTTTCCAGCTTCAGCTAGACACTCTTCTTTAAAATTGTTTTTATCCTTTGCATTCAACGTTAAAACAATAATAGTTAACAACAGTATTTTAAAAAGAGTTTGCATCTCAATTCTTTTGTATGGTGAATTTAATACTTTGAGTATTACTGGTATATGGTCTATCTAATATCAACAGTTCAGAAGCATCTACAAGAGTGCTTGTATCTATCTTTAGCATGTATCTATTTGTCTTGTACTGAAAAATTTTGTATTTTATCTTTTGGTTATCTACAAAGACTCTAGGCTGTGAGCTAAAAGATGCAATATCTACATAGATATACTCTGTTTTTGAAGATAGTTTCAAATCATCACCATTTACTATATATTTTGTTTTAACACTATTTTTTCCGGCAAACATAACTTTTACTTTTTCGATCCCGTTCTTTCCTCTAACTGAAGCACTTGATACATCTTTATCATAATTACTTGCAAGTCCCGCACCCACAGAATTGACAAACTCTCTAAGTAGTCCATTCTCTTTGGTTTCTAACACTTTTTTATCTACATAAGCACACTCTTCAACCATTAAATTTCCATCTATAAAAACCAATGCTTTAGAATCTGTCTCTTTACATATTTCTTTAATCTTATCCGAAATTACAAATGTAGATTTTTTGTACTTTTGAAATGCTTTTCCATCAAAAGATAAAGAAGCAGAATCATTCTCTATGATGATGGTAGTTGCATAACTAGATATACTTAAAAACAGAAAAACGAAAACAACTTTTATGGATATGTTTGTCATCTTTAGCATTACTACTCCTTTGTATAACTATACTCTATAAATGAAAAAAACTCATATAGCTGATACATGATAAAAGGTACAATATAATTAAACCATAAACTATAATAGTATAGCAATATGTATGATATCATATATAAAATGATTGATACTAAAACAGTTGTAATGAAATATTGTATAGAAAATGAATTTATATTAAACTTATAAAAGATCAACTGTATAACTACATCTATCAGTAAAAATATAAACCAAGCTATAAAGATAGAGTATATTGGATATAGTTTTTTTATTCTGCCATCAAAATATGCGATACTCATCAAACTATTTGCTATAAACTCAACACCAAATATTTCCGAAGTATCGGGCAGACTATTTATATCTTTTTTGTCATTTGTTATACTATTTGTGGCTCCATATAGAACTATACTATTGGCTATAGAGAGTAATTTGTTATCATTTATTGCAGCAGATCTCTCATAGAGATTCAACCAACTTCCTCTCTCTTTAAGCAATATCCTATAACCCACTATATCTTTTGCTTTAACCTGTTGGTTTTTGTATTCATCGAAAAAATTATCAAGTTTCGGTTTGGAAAAATATTTTACAATATTTTTTTCATTCAATTCTATGTCTTTTGAAATAAACCACAATAAAACTGCTACATTGTAGTATCTTTTACCATCAAATGTCTCATAAAGTTTATATCTTCTGGTATAAAAATCTCTATCTCTTGTATATTTTGTAGATGCAAATAAAATATTTGGATTATTCGACAATCTCTTCTCTATAAAATTTGTATACTCTGTTTTTGGAAAGATTATTTTATAATCTCTTTTATGTTTTAAAATATCTAGTAAAAGGTTATCATCTTTAGACAAACTTCCATTTTGATCACTCCCGAAAGAGACATCATAATCAATAAACAAGACCTTTGGATGAAACTTCAGAGAATCTACTCTCTCTATAAAATCAGCTATATTGGAACGAGGGAAGACATATCCGTAGTTTGCTCTTTTTTTACTGTCTATTAAACCCTTTGAGAACAAATAGTGATCATCAACTTTGATGATATACACCCTCATATCATCAACTGTCTGTTTTTTACTGCTAATTGTATACTTATTAAGTAGATCAAATCCAAAGTCTTCAAATTGAACTCTGATAATCTCTACATTTGGCATAAAATAGACAACTATATACATAGCAGCAATCAAAGAAGAGATTATAGATGATTTTATTATAGCCTTTTTTAAACTTATATTCATACCAACCTCACACCCTACAATCCACTATAAATAAAAGCACCCCAGAAGTAAGGGTGTATATCTCTGTCTATAAACTCTTTTTTTGCTTCTTGTAGTGACTGGTAA
>JAADDU010000164.1 GCA_013153755.1 Campylobacterota bacterium
TAAATCTATCTATACTAAAGATGTTAGATGCATTGCCTATAAACAGTTCAAACTTTTTAGTTCTTTATGATAGAGATAAAAAACAGTTTTTAAGTAAAAACATAACAAAGTCCATAAAACTTAATCTATCTAAGACTTTAAAGTGTTATGAAGGTGGTAAGTATAACTATTGTAGTTCATATATAAAAGGTTTAGATAGCTATGTAGTTTATGGGTTTAAGGAGGAAAAAGATATGAAAATACAAACAAAATATAGTTATGAAAAAAACTGGACAACAACAAATGAAAAAGATTTATTAAAAATTATAGTTGATGAGATAGGGGATGTTGAGCCTCAGGGTACACTGCTTTATATAAAAGAGAGTGTAAAAAAAGGCAAAACTATAAGTGTGGGTAGTTGTAAGTTTAGGCTTGAGCCTAAGGGTGTCTGACTTTTAGTTTTGAGTTTAGGCTCCACCCTATAGTTGCCATAAGTATCATCACTATAGATGCAGGTAGTATATGGTATGCATGAGTTAGATATACAAGCCATAGCAAGATAGCACCAAGAGGGGTTGGTACACCTGTAAAATATTTGTCAACTTCACCAGCATCTGTATTTAGGTTGAAATGGATTAGTCTTCTAAGTCCAGAGATAACATAGTAGATACTTATGATAGATGCTAAAATCAAACTCATTCCACTTAAAGATGTTGCATAAACTGCTTGAAAGATTAAAAATACAGGGACAAGAACAAAACTTAAAAAGTCTGCAAAACTGTCAAGTTGAACTCCAAATTCGTTAGATAAGTTATATTTTCTTGCAATTTTTCCATCAAATATATCAAAAGCCCCACCAACCCATGCTAAAACTATGGCTAATACAAAGTTATTTTGAGTAATAAAATAAGTTGCCATAAGTCCAGCTGTGATATTTACAAATGTAAAAAGGTTTGCTAAGTTAAAGTGTGAAGATGGTGTCCATAAAAATTTCATGTGATTACCCTATAGAATGAAGTTGATTGTTATTTTTAGGTTAGTATTATAACAAATATATAAAACATTATCGAAATTGATAAACATTATCAGTACTAAGTGTTATTTAAGTTGATATCTATTATCATTACGAAAATTAAATAGAAGAATACAATATGAAAAGATTGCTAGATTGTAAAAAAGGGTGTAGAGCAAAAATTATTAAACTTCATGCTACTACAGATTTAAAACAAAGACTTATCTCGTTTGGGATTATGAAAGATGCTACTATAGAAGTACTTGAACATGCTCCTAGAAAAAGTACTATAGAAGTAAAAGTGGGTAAAATGCAGATAGCTCTAAGAGATAAAGAAGCTCAAGAGATAGAGGTAGTAGAGTTATGATAGATGAAAAAGTTTGTCCAATAACAGCAAATCATATCAAGATAGCTTTGGTTGGGCAACCAAATGTTGGAAAAAGTATGCTTATAAACTCTGTAAGCAATGCCCACCTTCATGTAGGAAACTTCTCAGGTGTAACAGTAGATAAAACAGAAGTTTTGTTTGATTATAAAGATTACCATTTTACTGTTGTTGATTTACCTGGAACTTATGCTTTTACAGATTATACTATAGAGGAGAGAGTGACTCACAGCTATCTTTGTGATGAGAAATATGACATGATTATAAATGTTGTAGATTCTACAAACTTAGAAAAAAATCTTCAGCTTACATCTGAACTTATGACTATGAATAAAAATATAGTTATAGCCCTAAATATGAGTGATGAAGCACAAAAAGAGGGTTTAGAGATAGATGCAGAGTATATGAGTGAACTTCTTGGAATACCTTGCATAAAAGTCTCAGCTGCAACAAAAGAGGGGATACAAGAGCTTTTAGATGCAGTGGTTGAGGTATGTGATAAAGAGACTCAACCAACTAAACTTGTTTTTAGTGAACCTGTAGAAGAGGAGATCGCACAAATTGTATGGTATCTTGAAAAGCATAAATTTGGTGGAAAAAACAGCTATAGAAACATAGCAATAAATCTTCTTAAAAACAATAAAAATACATATCAAAAGATACATGATAATCCTATCTGGACGGAGTTACAACCTATTTTGGTAGATGCATCAAGACATATTGAGCTTCACCATGATACTAACGATATAAAAGAAGCTTTTGCAGAGGAGTTTGCATCATTTAATCGTGGTATAGTTGCAGAGGTTGCTTCTCAAAAACAACTTCAAGAGAAAAAAACACTTACACAAAAGATAGATAATGTTCTTATCCATCCACTTTTTGGTATCCCTATATTTTTATTTTTTATGTGGAGTCTATTTCAACTGACTTTTGAAGTTGGTGAGATTCCTATGCAGTATATAGATGCATTTTTTGGTTGGTTTGGTGATACAGTTGGAAGTACTATACCAAATGATGATATCCGTTCACTCATAGTAGATGGTATCATATCTGGTGTTGGTGCAGTTGTTTTGTTTGTACCAAATATTATCATACTTTTTATCGGTATAGCTCTTTTGGAGAGTACGGGTTATATGAGTAGGGTTGCTTTTTTACTTGATGGATTTTTTCATAAGTTTGGACTTCATGGGCAGAGTTTTATCCCCCTTGTAACAGGTTTTGGATGTTCAATTCCAGCTTATATGAGTGCAAGGATACTTAAAAATGATAGAGATAGACTCCTTACACTCTTTATCATAGGTTTTATGAGTTGTGGAGCAAGACTTCCTGTTTATGTTCTTTTTGCAGGTGCATTTTTCTCTCCTGAGATGGCAGGTAATGTTCTTTTTGCTATCTATATAAGTGGTGCAATGTTAGGTCTTGTTGGAGCTAAAATCCTTAAACTTACTGCTTTTAAAGGTGCAGATGAGCCGTTTGTTATGGAGATGCCAAAGTATAGACTTCCATCTTTAAAACTTATCTGGCATACAGTTTTGACAAAAACTATGATGTATCTTAAAAAAGCTGGTACTTTTATCGCTGGGGCATCTATGCTTATCTGGTTTTTGAGTAACTATCCACATAATATGGAGTTGGAAAAAGAGTATGAAACTAAGATAGAAAAAAGTGTAGATGCACAACAAAAAATCAAATTTCAAAACTCTTTGAACTCTAAGCTTTTAGAACAAAGCTATCTTGGTCAAATAGGTAAATTTTCAGAGCCACTTTTTGAACCACTTGGACTTGATTGGAAGATGAGTGTTGCACTTCAGGCTGGTTTGGCTGCAAAAGAGGTTATAGTATCAACTTTAGGTGTTTTATACTCTTTAGGTAGTGATGTTAATGCACAAGACAATTCACTTGTTAATGCTATTAGTAAAAATATCTCTTTTGCATCAGCAGTATCATTTATAGTTATCATTATGCTTTATCTGCCATGCTTAGCTGCATCTATAGTCTTTACCCGTGAAGCAGGAGGGATAAAATACTTTTTTTACCTTTTAGCTTTTACATCTATAGCTGCTTATTCGATGGCATTTATAGCTTATCATATAGCATTGCTTTTATAGTTAACTAGCTATTAGCACATATCTGTTAAAATTAGTTCATGAAAAAAATATTAATGATTGAAGATGACTTAGAACTTGCTGAGATACTTACAGAGTATCTTGAGCAGTTTGAGTTTGAGGTTATCACAGAAGATGACCCTTTTAAAGCGGTAAGTATATTAAAGTTGGAGCCTTTTGACTTGGTTATCTTGGATTTGACTCTTCCAGGTATGGATGGTTTGGAAGTTTGTGAAGCCATAAGAGAGAGACAAGATATACCTATCATTATATCGAGTGCTAGAAGTGATGTAACAGATAAAATAAAAGCTCTTGAGCTTGGTGCTGATGATTATATGCCAAAACCTTATGACCCTAGAGAGCTTGAAGCTAGAATCCACTCAGTTTTAAGACGCTATGAGGCAAAAAGTGAAGCTAAAGAGGAGTCTAAAAGTGACTTTAAATGTGACACTTCATCTATGCTCATAACTTATAAAGGTAGAAATATCGACTTGACAAATGCAGAGTTTGGAATCCTTGCTTATATGATAGCAAAACAGGGACTTGTTGTATCAAGAGAGGATCTTATACACAATGTAAATGCTATAAACGAAGATAGTTCAAACAAAAGTATAGATGTTATGGTTGGTAGAATCAGAAACAAACTTGGCGATAAAACTCTCATAGAGTCTGTTCGTGGTGTTGGATATAAACTTTTAAAATAATGCAAAAACATGCTGTACTTATAACTGTTCTTTTTGCACTTTTTGTTACTCTTATCAGTGTAAGTGCAGTATTTTGGGAGTTTTATAAACTAAACAAATCTCAGTATATAGACAACATCTTTTCAAAACACGAAACGATAATACAAATATATCGAGAACACCTACAAAAGCATACATCACAAATTATGCTTGAAGCAAATTTAGCCATCTATAAGTTTGTCATAGAAAAAGATAAAAATACAAAACAAAATATAACTAAAAATGCAAAACAACTAAAAAATAAAATTTTTAAAAGAGTAGATGAAGCGATAATGCTAAATAAAAAAGGCCTCTATACTCAAAGAGTTGTTA
>JAADDU010000173.1 GCA_013153755.1 Campylobacterota bacterium
TTATCATCATCTTTCATATCAATTTTTTCTTTAAATGCAGTTCCATCACTCTTTACACCACGAATATAAAAATGATGTTTATTATTTACTCCATCTACTTCAGAATCAACATCACCCATCAAATCACGAATAGTATCATTTGATGTTATTGTTTTATCATTAGTTTGTAATTTCTCTTTTGTTGTATAGTCATACTTATTTGTTAGATTTATTTGTTTTACATTAGTTGTAATTTCTCTTTTTGTAAGTACTTCTTCACCTAAAAACAACTCACTTCCTGAGATATTATATTGTTGTTGAATATTTGATCCTAATACAGAATTAAGTACTCCGTCATTACCCTGATATGTACCATCTGAAGAGATTGGTCTAGTATCGATCGCTGTACCAGAAAAAAGGTATTGACCATTTATGGAAGTATTTGACAAGTTTTTTAGATGTTCTTCTAAAACTTCTAATTCATCTGCAATAGCATCACGCGATACATCACTATGAGAATCATTAGACGCATTTACAAGAAGAGTTCTCATTCTATCCATAGTGGTATCAAATTCATTTAAAACTATATCTGCTTGATTTGAAATTTTATAACCACTTTGAGTACTTTTCTTTACTAAACTTAAGCTAGATAGTTCATTATCAAGTCTCATAGTTTGAGAAAAAACACCAACATCATCCTGCGCATATTGTATCTTTAATCCAGATGCAATCTGTTTATTTACATCAAACAACTTCTCACTTAGTTTAGAGTTATTTGTTCCATATAAATTTTTATAATACATATTTGATGTAACTCTCATCATACACACCTTCTCTAAATTAATAACTTTTATAACTATAGCAATAAAAGTTCCATACACTAGTATCGTCAAAATGTTATTTACTTTTAAGCAATAAAGCACTATCATTGCATTTTAAATTTAAGCCAGAGTGGTGGAATGGTATACACGGTGGATTCAAAATCCACTGCCTTCGGGCTTAGGGGTTCAAATCCCCTCTCTGGTACCACCTTTCTTTTTGTTACCACAAACATGATAAAATAACACAAAACTCAAGTGAATTTAAATATGCTAAGTAAGATTATGATGCTATTGATGCTATTTTTAACTTTAGATGCAGTGGAGTTAAAAAGCGTTTATTATGTAAATTCAAACTCTATATATCTCTCAGATATCACAAAAAGCACTAAAGATAACAAGCCTATTTATCATATAGATAAAAACAAACATACAAAAAAGATAAAAACTAAAGAGTTGTTAAACACACTTAAAAAAAATGGCTATAAAGAGTTTAAAACCAAAAGTAGATATGTAAAATTCATAAAAAAAAGTCCCATTAATCTTTCAAAGATAAAAAAATTCCTAAAAGACTACTATATAAATAAGTATAAAAACATAGATATACAAGACATAAGGATTCAGCCTAGAAGCTATATACCATCTCTACCTAAAGAGTACAAAATACACATAAGAGATAAAAACTATCTATGTAAAAGTGGAATTTTAAATATAAAAACACCAAAAAATAAAAAAATATTTTTTAATTACACCATAAAAGCTACCATCCCCGTATACATAACAAAACAAAAAATAAAAAAAAGTGAAGAAATCTCTCTTTTAAATACAGCAAAACATAGTATAATTTTAGATAAATTTAGAGCAAGTCCCATACAAAGTATAGATGCAGTGGTTTTTGAAGCAAAACGAAACCTTAAGAAAGAGACTATTTTAACCACAAGAGATACTCAAATACTATCTCTTGTAAAAAGAGGTTCTTTTGTAAATGTTTTTATACATAGTCAAAATCTATCCATAAGTTTTAGTGCAAAAGCATTGGATAGTGGGAAACTTGGGGATACAATCAGAGTACAAAAAAGTGATAAAAAAAGACTTAAAGTTATGGTTGTTGGTAAACATAAAGCAGAGGTAAGATGAAAAGAAAGATAGTTGTTGCTAGTAGTGGAGCAAGTGGAGTAAACTTAGGTATAAAAACTTTAAAACTACTTCCAAAAAATATAGAAAAACATTTCATTATGACAAAAAGTGCTAAAATAGTTTTAACTAAAGAGTTAGATGCAGTGGTACATAAAAATAAAAATATATCTGCATCTATTGCATCTGGTTCATTTGGGGTAGATGCAATGATTATAGCACCCTGCTCCATGAATACTCTTGCAAAGATAGCTTGTGGTATCTCTGATAATTTAGTAACTAGATGTGCTAGCGTGATGATAAAAGAGCAAAAAAAGCTTATATTGGCACCTCGTGAGATGCCTTTTTCTGCCATAGCTTTAGAAAATATGCAAAAACTAGCTTCACTTGGTGTAATCATAGCCCCACCTGTTATGGGCTACTACTCAAAACAAAAAACACTTGAAGAGATGGAAGATTTTATCATCGGAAAGTGGTTTGATATGCTTGATATTAAAAATAATCTATATAAAAGATGGGAGTAAATTTGAGTAAAAAAATAGCACTTTATCCAGGGACTTTTGACCCCATAACAAATGGGCATTTTGACATTATACAAAGGGCTTTAGGGCTTTTTGATGAGCTCATCATTGCCATAGCAGTATCAAATGATAAAAAACCTATGTTTAGTCTTGATGAGAGAATAGACATGGTTGAAAAAGCTACAAAAAGCTTGAAAAATGTAAGAGTTGTCGGCTTTGACAACCTTACAGTTGAGTTAGCAAAAACACATAATGCTAGTGTGCTTATCCGTGGTCTTCGTGCAGTTAGCGACTTTGAGTATGAACTACAGTTAGGTTACTTAAATAATTCTCTTGATGCTTCTATAGAAACTGTTTATCTTATGCCAACACTCCAACATGCCTTTATAAGCTCATCTAGTGTGAGAAATCTTTTAAAATTTAATGCTAAAACACAACATTTAGTACCAAAAGAGGTACAACTTATCATAGGGAAAATGAGCTCATGTACATTACAATAGAAGGTATAGATACAGCTGGAAAAAGTACACAGATACAACAACTAAAAAAAGCTTTTCCTGATGCAATCATCACAAAAGAACCTGGTGCTACAGAGGTTGGTAAAGAGATAAGAGAGATAGTTTTAAGTGCTAAAACACATAGTAAAAAAGCAGAATTTTTACTCTTTTTAGCAGATAGAGCTGAACATATACAAGAAGTTATCAAACCAAACTTGGAGAAGATGATAATCTCAGACAGAAGTGTAGTAAGTGGTGTAGCTTACGCACTTACACAAGGAGATATGGCTTCAAAAGCTATAGTGCATCTAAATAGGTTCGCAACTGATGGGATATATCCAGAAAAAGTTTTTTTACTAAAACTTACAAAAGATGAACTTGAATTTAGGTTATCTCAAAAAAAACTAGATGGGATAGAACTTAGAGGTAGTGAGTATCTTTTAAAAATCCAAGATGCTATCATAGAAGCTACTAAGCTCCTTGGTATCGAGCTTATAACGATAGATGCTACACAAAAAATAGATATAATCACTAAAGACATATTAAAGAATATGAATACAAAATAGTGTTTATAAATAGTTCATATATAAACCAAAAAGACAAAGAGTTAGTAGAACTTTTTGTCAACTCCACTACAACTAAAAAGTATATTTTAGGCATCAATAAACTTACAAAATCTGTTTTAAAACATATAAAAGTTGATGGCATTATAGATGATTTTACACGGGTGCAAAGGTCTCGAAAAAAAGAGATACTAAAGATAGAAGATGTTCCCTCTGATGCACTTATACTTTGGACTGCCACTGGAAGCCCATTAGAGGTGAAAAAGAGATTAGATGCGATGGGATTTTTAAACATTAGCTACCTTGCTTTATGTAAATACACCACGTTGGAGCTTGTAGAACCTCCTTTTATAATGGACTTTAAAGAAGATTATAAAAACAACAAAAAGCATTATAATTACATTTACACTCTTTTAAGTGATACAAAATCAAAAGAGATTTTTACTAAACTCATAAACTTTAAAATCTCTTTTGATTATGAGTTTATGGATGGTTTTATGAATGACCATAAAGGGCAGTATTTTGATAAAGAGATACTTCCCCCTATACAAAACATCAGTTTTTTAGATGGTGGTGGTTATGTTGGAGATACTGCAACAGAGGTTATAAAAAATTATCCTGATTTTAAAAAGATATGGCTCATTGAACCCATCCCTGAAAATATTCGTATAGCAAAAAGAGAACTTGCAAAGTATGAAAATATTGAGTTTTTAACTTGTGGTATTTTATACCAATCTTCAGCTTTATGGTAGATACAAATAGCAAGGATAGGCTTGTACTTTTTAATGCTTTGTTTTGCTCCATCTATGGCATCTTGTTCAGCACCCTCTATATCCATCTTTATATAATCAACTCTCTCTTTTAGTATGTTATCAATGGTATCAACCTCCACACTCTGAGTCCCTTTTCCATAGATAGTTGAAAAAGATTTCTCCTCATTGAAGTAAAGTCTCTCTTTTT
>JAADDU010000170.1 GCA_013153755.1 Campylobacterota bacterium
TTTATTCATTTAGGGAGTAGAAGTAAAGAGTCGCTATCTCCTGTTTTGTCTTTTTAGGTCTGTTATATGTCTTTTTTAAGGCACCCAAATCTGATGCTATCAACTCTACATCTTTGTAGCGCTTCTGTGCTGTTACTATTTCATTGTCAACTCTACTTAATTGAAAAGCTATAAAAATAACAAAAACAGATGCTAAAATGACTAAATGAAGGGGGTTTATATTTCTCATAAAGTTATCTCAATATATAAGTTGTCTTGTTTATTTTTTACGCTCACACTAAATCCTTGTTGTTTCAACTTTTGGATTATCATCTCTTTACTTCTACTCCCTAAATGAATAAATTGTGCAGTAAGTTTTTTATTTTTATACTGCAAAGAGAGCAATCTCTCTTTTTGTTGTAAAGTTGCTTTTAAAATAGTTGCCATTGCTTCACGCAATGCTTTTTGCTCTTTGTCAATCTTTTTGTACTTTTCTAAAAGTGCACGATTTTGGAACATTGTCGGCTTAAGGCTATACTTTGTAAATAGTCTACTCTCTTTAGACTCTATTTTTTCAAGATTTTTTTGTAAAATATAGTAGTTCGTAGCTAATAGTAGAGCAAAAACCATTAAAAACGCTGCTAAAATATAGAGATATTTATCATATGGTGCTTTACCATACTGTTTAAGGCGTATAGCCCTTTTTGAAAGTTGATGTTGTTCTAAATGTAGCTCTTGAGCTTCATCTACCCAATTAAGAGGTACCTTTGTTACAATCCCATCTTTTACAACAAGAGCGCTCTTTTTACTAATCTTGAGTGGCTTTTCAATTTGTGAAAATTCACTTTGTGCAAAATATATGTTTTGCACCTGCGACAATGAAATTGACTTCTCTTCTAAAAGTTTTATAATATCGTTATCATTATATGCAAAAATATAAAAATAGTCAGCTTCTTTATAAGCAAAAAAACTATATAAGTCTGTATTATCAAGTTGATCTTCAAAAAGTGAAGGTAAAAGTGGCATAGCTTCTCGTACACTTTTTACCGGTAATTCAACCTTTTTTATCCAGTAAAGAGAGGGGGATAATATTACCGAAACTTGCCCATCTTGTGTAAATGGTAAAGAATCTATATCGAGAAATATCTTCTGGATATTTTGATCAGCTTTCAAAAACAAAATTTGACTCCTTTTTTGTTTTGAAATTATACTCAAATCTTATCTTAGATTGTAAACCGTTATTGTTTATGAGAACTTCTACCTCTATCACTGGTTCAAAAAAACTATGTGTAAAAATTTCAACTCTTTGCCGTTCTTCTGAAGTTAAAATAGTAAAGTCTTCCAACTTATTTTTTATTTTTGTATCTTTTACAATTTGCTCTGCTCTCTCTTTTGAAACACCTAATATATACTCCCAGGCTTCTACTGATGCATAGTTAAGATCTATTTTGTATGTGTTGTCTACTTTACCTATATAAAAGAGTTTGGAAAAATTAAACTTCTCAACCCCGTTATCATGCAACTCAGACTTGTAGAACCGCTTTAGAATAAAGAGTTGTTTCTTCTCAACCAAACCATTTTTATAGAGCATAGGGTATCGTTGGAAAAGATTTGTTTCATAACTATTATCTTCTTTCTCCCCTCCTATAATATCTTTTAGCAGATACCCAAAAAGTTCATTTATCTGTTTTCTTTGCAAAAAAGAGAGAAATATATCAAAAGGTTTTTCCTCTTTTAAAACTGTTACTGGCAGTTTACTTCTAGCACTACTAAATTGAAGATATATACTAAAATCATTCTCTTCAAGGTAAAGCATAGAGCCTGTATCAAAAAAGATTGCCAAATCTTCTGAACTTGTTATATTGTCAAACAGCTGAAGATTATGAAGAATATTTATAATATCTCGTATGAGTATATCATTTTGAATAAGTGCTACACTCTCTTTTTCATTTTGTTGAATATCTTTCATGTAACGAAGAGAAAGACCTAAACTAACACTTATTATCATAATAAAAAAAAGAGTAATAAGCAGAGCAACTGCCCGTTTTTGAAGTCGCATCAGTGAATACTCATTGAGAAAATAGGCAGGAGCATAGCTGAGACAATAAAACCTATACTAACCCCGACAAACAACATTAAAGATGGTTCCAATAAAGTAAGAAGTGTAGAGATTTTTTCTCTGTTTTCTTCAAAATAGAGTTCAGATGTATTTGTTAAAACATTTTCAATTTGTGAAGTCTCTTCCCCTAGGGCTATTGCTTGAATAAAAGCATAATCAATCTTTGTATTTGAGTTTAAGAGGGCATTTGAGAGATGTTTTCCCTCAACTACTTTTTTTGATGCATCAATAAAGAGCTCTTTTATTACTCTGTTATTTAAGATATTTGCACTTAAATTAACAGTCTGAACAAATGGAACACCCGACCTGGTCAATAAAGAAGCGATATATGAAAAGCGTGCTAATTCACTCTTTTGGATAATCTCTCCAAAAAGAGGTAAGCGCATTAAAACTTTATCTACGTTATAGGCGAAGGTATAGCTCTGTTTCTTTAAAAATATAAATAAAGCTACAAACAAGATGATTACACCCAAGATGAGTAAAAAATTATGACTAAAGAAATCACCAAGTGCAATAACTATCTGCGTTGCTTGTGGCAAAGTTTCTCCCATATTGGTAAAGATACTTGTAATCTGAGGAACAACAAAAGTCAACATAAAAGCAATCATAAGAAGTGCTACAACAATCATAAATGAAGGATAAGCAAAAGCAGACTTAATCTCTTTATGAATCTTATCTTGCTCTTTTAAAAATCGAGACAACTCAAGCAGTACAACATCTAAAACACCCCCATCTTCGCTTACACGTATTGATTCTTTATAAAATTCCGGTAGTGTTACAACTGTTTGTGTTTCTAAAGCACTATAAAAATTTTTTCCTTCATCAAGATAGAGACTCACAGTGCTAAGAAAAAGTTTTATTTTTTTATTTTTTTCATAATGACTTTGAATGATTTTTAATGCCGCAACAATAGTAATACCTGACTTGATATACATAGCCAGTTCACGAGAGAGTACAGAGAGTTCTTGAGGGGATATTTTATAACGTCTACTTATTTCAAATTTATCAAAAAAAGAGTCCTTTTCCTCCTCTAATTTTTTATATATAATACCATTTGCACGTAGTTTTTCTTTGGCTTCTTGTAATGATGCAGCTTCAATTTTATCTTTTAGCTTTTTACCACTAGCATCAATTCCTGTATATCTAAAAATCATTGAACTACCTGGCTCCTTTTATTTGCTTTTGCTTCCAGTAATAATTCTACACTATCATAGACTTCTACTGGTTCTACATAAGGTGTAAAGTCGTAGTATTTACCATGATATTTTATTACTATCTGCTCTCCGACATCTTCTATAAGGGTATAAGAGAAGCATGTGTCTTTTTCTATATCTTCTTCAAAGTAGGGTTCTATAGGTAGTTCAAAAAGTCCCAAAGAGGGGTCATACCGGTATAATGTAGGCTCTTCATCTATAAATGAATCTAGCTCTTTTTGTGTTTTATTATCATCAACAATAAGCCTACACTTAGAACAATCAGCATAACAGGCTATCTTTACTAAACTGTTATGCGGAGTAGCTTTTAAAAACTCTTTTAAACTCTTTAACGTTAACTCTTTTTCCTGCTGTGCATATGAAGAAAAACTAACTAAGGCCAACTTATAGACAACACCCATAATAACAATAACTATCATGAGTTCTATGAGTGTAAATGCTTTTTTTAACAATCTACTTACAGTCACTTAATTTAATATCTGCGCTCTCTTTAGTACCACCCTCTTTTCCATCTGCTCCAAGAGAAATAAGTTCAATCTCTCCATCATTGTTAATGTAGATAAAAGGGTGTCCCCATGAATCTTTTGGTATCTTACCATCTTTAAAATAGCCACTTGGAGAGTAGTTAGGATATTTTTCTGGATCAGGATTTTTAGCTAATGCTTCTAAGCCTTCTTCTGTTGAAGGGTACATACTATTGTTGAGTTTAAACATATCCAATGCACCATTGTAAATACTTTTCATCTGTACACAAACAAGATTACGTTTTGCCTCTTCACCCTTTCCTGTCAAGCTCGGCATAACCATAGCAGCTAATAACCCCAAAATAACGATAACTATCATTAACTCTATTAAAGTAAATGCAGATCTTCGTGTTTTTTTATACATTTATAAACCTTTTACATAAAAATCGTGTAATTATACACTAAAGTAAGTTTACATTTCATTGTTATTCACTCCATAAAATAGTCACACCATATTCTTTATTGAGAATTACTGTTTTTGTGTAGTTGATTCTCTTTCCATACTTTTTACTAAGAAGCTCCACCTCTATCTCACCCTCACTCAGTAGCTCACGCACCTCTTTGTAAGAGAGCCATTTGCCATAACGAGCCAGTGTATTTTGCCAGATGCGAAAGTCACAGCTAGAGTCTGGTGT
>JAADDU010000043.1 GCA_013153755.1 Campylobacterota bacterium
TACTAAATCAGTATGAATCCACATACATAAAAGCCGGAGAACTTCACAGACTTTACAATCACACGGATGAACCTATCATCATAGTGGAAACACAAGTTGGAAGTTATACCGGAGAAGATGATATTGTAAGAATTTCTGATGATTTTCAAAGGTAAAAATTGAAAAATGTATCATTAGCACTCGACTTTGCAAAACGAGATTTTAGGGAGAGATATGTAGGTACCGGGCTTGGGCAACTTTGGTATATACTCTCACCTCTTATAACGATATTTATTTATACGGTTATTTTTTCTGATTTTATGAAGATGCGATTAAATGTAGTTGATAACTCATATGCATATAGTATCCACTTAGTTCCTGCACTTCTTGCTTGGACAACATTTAGTACGGTACTTTTAAGGCTAAATACATCATTTTTAGATAAAGCAAATCTTATAAAAAAGATTAGCATTCCTATGTATATATTTCAAGTAAGCATAGTTTTAACGGAGTTTTCTATTTTTATCATATCTATGATTATCGCGATCATTTTTCTACTGCTTGTTGATCAGCCTGTTACCGTTACTTTTTTGTGGCTTATTCCGCTTATGATACTTCAGATGATATTTTCTTTGGCATTGGGTATGATATTTTCCTTATTTACACCATTTTTTAAAGATTTAAAAGAGGCTATACCTATAGTAGTGCAGCTTTGGTTTTGGATGACACCTATTATCTATATGAAAGAGATTTTAGAGCAAAAGTATCCATTGTTACTAACACTAAATCCATTTTTTTACTTTTCAAATAGTTATCAAGATATTTTTTTATATAGTAAATCACCATCTATTCATACTTTGGCTATTATTATCTTTATAACGACTGTAACTTTGGCTATTGCTATATATTTGTATAAAAAAATGGTAGGAACCATAAAGGATATAATCTAAATGAAAAAACTTATCTCTAAAATAAAAACATTTTTAAACAGATATCCGAGATTAAAAAAAGTTATAAAAAAAATTATCCCTCTTAGTTTGATAACAAAATTAAAATCAACTGAAAAGATAGAAAATAAAGATGAAAATTTTGAAACATTTTATATAAAAGATATAGAGTTAAAGTTTTCACTTGAACCTTTAAAAGATATTCGAGGTATAGGTAGAGTTGCACAAGAACAGTATGCTTTTTTAAAGAAAAGCTATCCAACTAAAAAGTCAAAAGTATTTAACAAAAAGTATAAAACGGTATATTTTCACTCATCTATACACTGGTGTCCAAAGGATTTACCAAAAAATTCGGTTATTATGATTCATGATGTTATCCCTATGAACTTTCCAAAACTTTTTCCACAAGCAAATCATCAGTGGACACATGACTTTTATGAGATAGCAAATAAAGCAGATCATATTATAACTATAAGCAAAACAAGTAAATCTGATATCATAAAACATTTACATATTCCGGATGAAAAGATAAGTATAGTAAACAACGGTGTTAGTCATCTTCCATCGATAAAAAAAATTGATTATGATTTACCAAAAGACTTTTTCGTTTATCTAGGTTCATACGATCCGCATAAAAATCTAAATATCATCTTAGAAGCTTTATGTGAAGATGAAGCAAAAACTTTCAATCTTGTTATGATAGGAAGTAACTATGAGTGTAAACCTTATGTTAAAAAACTTGGGATTGAGGATAGAGTACATTTCTTAGGTCGCCTATCTGATGAAGAGATAGGTTATGTTTTTTCTAAAGCCATAGCACTTTTATTTCCTAGTATATATGAAGGATTTGGACTACCCCCTATGGAAGCTGCACTTTTGGATGTACCGTCAATTTGTAGTGATAGACCTACTATGAGTGAGTTTTTGTACGATCATGCTTTATTTGCTGATCCTTACAAATCAAAAGAGTGGGCATTGCAGATGAAAAAAATAGCAACTGATCCATCTCTTCGTCAAGATATAGCTATAAAAGCAAAAGATAGAGTTTCCAAACTAACTTGGGAAAAATCTTGTCAAAACTTAGTAAATACTTTAGTTGAACTACATAAAGAGTGATATATGAAAAACAAGATTTTAGAGATAAAAGGTATAACAAAAGTATATAAGATATATCGTAACAACTATGACAGGTTAAAAGAGATATTTTTTAAAAAAGTTTATCATAAAGAGTTTATTGCAAACGACAACATAACTTTTGATCTATATGACACGGAGACACTAGGTATCATAGGAGTAAATGGTGCAGGAAAATCAACACTTTTAAAGATCATATCAGGAGTTATCGATCCTACTGCCGGAGAGGTTATAAAACATGGTAGAGTAACAGCACTTTTAGAGCTTGGAACCGGGTTTAACTTTGATATGAGTGGGTATGATAATATCTTTTTAAACGGTACCCTTATAGGTATGACAAAACAAGAGATAGAGGAAAAGATAGACAAGATCATAGAGTTTAGCGAACTTGGTGACTATATACACGAACCGGTGAAAAGTTACTCATCAGGTATGAGTATGAGGCTTGCCTTTTCTATCGCATTGTTTTCAGAGCCTCAGATTTTGATAGTAGATGAAGCACTCTCCGTAGGAGATGCACATTTTCAAGCAAAATGTACAAATGCTTTGAAAGAGCGAAAAGAAAAAAATATGAGTATTATCTATGTTTCTCATGATTTAAACTCCTTAAAAATCCTTTGTGATAGGTTGATACTTTTGGATAAAGGAAAGATATATCAAGAAGGGGATCCTGAAGATGTCATAAACACATATAACTATCTTATATCAACACTAGATAAAAGTGAGCAAAAAATAAAAATTATAAAAAATAAAAAAAGTTCTTATGGGAGTTTGGATGTAGAGATTAAATCAGTAAGTATAAAATCAAAACAAGAAGCTACAAAGAAAGAAGTATTTATATCAGGTGAAGATATACGAGTTTCATTGGTTATAGATTCTAAAAAAGATTTACCTAATATGACAGTGGGATTTTTGATAAGGGATAAATACGGTCAGGATATATTTGGAACAAATACATTTCATCATAAGAAGAATATAGATTTTAAGAAAAATAAAAAATACTTAGTAAATTTTGATTTTGCTTTAAATCTTGGTGTTGGAAAATATACTATTACAGCTGCCGTACATTCTCAAGATACTCACATAAAAAACTGTTCTCACTGGGTAGATTTTGCAACAGAGTTCGAAGTAGTTTTGGATAAAAATACTTTTATAGGCTTAGTAAAACTTGATCCAAAAATAAGTTGGGAGTATTATAACAATGAGGCTTAAAGAAAAAATAAAACGGATTCCTTTACTTGGATGGTTTTTAAGGTGGAGTTATAATCTTATAAGACTAAACAATATAAAGTACAATTTATATGTTACTATTGAGAAATTAGATCATTTTGAAAAGAGATTATTGCAAAAGGCTGAAAAGATAGACAATCTGGAAAAAAATCTGTATGAAAAAGAAAAAGTTCAAGATGAGTTTATACAAAATACAGACATCAGGTTAAAAGAGTTAAATACAACCATAAATCATAAAATTGATGAGATAATGAAAAAGATTCAACCTATTGAATTGCCAGTATCTATAGAACTAGTTTCTCAAGACTATATAAAAGAAGCAAAGGATATTTTAAAGATTGACAATTTACAAGATAATCAAAATAAAGATATTTATTATTCATTGTTTGAAAGTGTTTTTTATCAACATCCTGTGGTAAAAGAAAAACAAAAAATATATATAAATTATATTAAAGATATGGAAGCAGATAATGAAAATCAAATGCACTTGGATTTAGGATGTGGAAGAGGTGAATTTTTGGAAATTTTAAGGGATGAAGAGCTTAAAGCTAAAGGTGTGGATATAAATCATTACGAGATAAATAAACTTAAAGACAATGGATTTGAAGTATATTGTCAAGATATTTTAAAATATTTAGAAAATACTACGGAACATTACACAAGTATTTCATCATTACAAGTTTTTGAACATCTAAGCTATAGTTATATGAAACAAGTGATAGAGCTATCATATCAAAAATTATATAAAGATGGTGTTTTTATTATGGAAACCATAAATCCACACAACAAGGTTGCATTTAACAGTTTTTATATGGATGAAACCCATAAGAGACCATTGCCTCCGGAAATGATGACATTTATGTTACAATATTATGGATTTCAGGATGTAAAAGTAGTCTTTTCTTCTCTTATGCCGGAAGAATTTAGAAGTAAATCAAATATAAACATAAACTATCATGACTATGCATTGATAGGTTATAAAAGATGAATATAGCTATTGATATATCTTCTATACAATCAGAAAGTTCTCAAAAAAGAGGTATAGGACGATACTCGTTAGCATTGTTAAATAGTATTTTAAAAAATTATAAAAATAAAATAAAATTTTTATATAACTCATCAT
>JAADDU010000084.1 GCA_013153755.1 Campylobacterota bacterium
TTTTCAAAACAAGAAAAGGCTTTTTAAAAATAGAAAATTCTAGTAAAATAAAAAGAAAAATAGTTATTTTTTAACTATTTCATCGAAAAATAATTAAAAACTTTCAAACTCCACCATCTAAAATCCAACTTTTGTTAAAAGATTTGATATTATTAGATATATCGTGTGATTTTATGATATAATCACACGATATATCATAAAGGTTTAAAAAATGGATAAAAATGAAATCATAACAATACTAAAAGATTGGAATTTTTGGGAGAGTGAGCCAAAGGAAACATTTGCTAGAGATTTTTATGATGAGCAGATCATAAAAAAGTCCTCTGCTAAAGAGATACTTTTTGTAAAAGGTATCAGAAGAAGTGGAAAGTCAACCTTACTTATAAACTATATAAAACATCTTTTAAAAAGTGGTGTAGAAAAGGAAAGAATACTTTTTGTAAATCTTGAAGATCCTAGATTTGCAACAAATCTCTCTTTAAGTCTTCTTGAAGAGATAAAATCTGCATACCTTTACTATCTAAATCCCTCAAGTAAACCATATATATTTTTAGATGAAGTTCAAAATATAGAAAATTTTGAAAAATGGCTTTTAAAAGAGTATGAGTTAGATACAGCTCATCTTTTTGCAACAGGTTCAAACTCCAAACTTTTAAGTAGTGAGATAGGTTCATCTTTGAGTGGTAGGTATCTTGATGTATTAGTTTATCCTCTCTCTTTTAAAGAGTATTTGAGTTTTAAAAAGATAGATATAAGCACTCCATATCAGCTTATATCGCATAAGAGTTTAGTAGAAAAAGAGTTTGAAGAGTTTTTGAGTTTTGGAGGGTTTCCAAAAGTTGTTTTAACTGAAGATAAAGAGTTAAAAAGAGCTGAACTAAAAAGTTATTTTGACTCCATACTTCTTAGAGATATAGTTGCAAGATATAACCTTGATAACTTTAGAGTTTTAGAAAAACTAGCTATATATCTGCTTTCATCCATATCAAACCCAATATCCATAAACAAAATAAAAAATCATTTAAATATTTCCTATGATATGGCAAACAGATACTTTGAATATCTACAAAATGCTTTCATCATAGATGCTTTACCTCTTTTTGATTGGTCTTATAAAAAACAGTTGGTAAATCCTAAAAAGATATATTCTATAGATTTGGGATTGACTAAAAGAGTTTCTTTTGAAGTTGGTAAAAAGATGGGTGATTATTTGGAAAATTTGGTATTTTTAGAATTAAAAAGAAGATATAACGAGATATTTTACTACAAAACTTCACAAAACTATAAAGTTGATTTTTTGATAAAAGATGCAAATCTCATAACTCACTTGATACAGGTTTCATACAGTATCAAAGACAAAAAAACATTGGACAGAGAGATCAGGGCTTTACTAAAAGCAAAAAATGAATTAGTCTCAAATAATCCTACAGAACTACTTCTTATCACTTATGATGACTCAAGAGAAATCACAGTAGATGATGTTGATATAAAAGTAGTAAATATTTTTGAATGGTTGTTGCTTGAAGTTATTTGAAAGAGTATAGTTATGTGATACTATTTGATAGTAAATGCTAGATATGAAAAGGTATTACAAATTATTGATGAGTAGTTTTTTTACTTCACTTGCAAAAAAACTGTTTTCTTCTAAAATATCAATAAGTTCAAAATAATTATCTTTATCCAAATCAAAATATGTAGCTTGGTTAGTAACTCTCTCTTGATAAGAGAAATTAAATCTATCTTTTGTCAATAAGCTATCTTTTAAATTTATTTGAAAATCTTCTATCTCTTTTTGAAGATCATTAAGATGAGTTATATTATCTATTTGAATATCCCAATTTAGATTATGTTTTAAAGCTTTTATGATATTTCCTCTATCATATTTTATGCCTAATGCACCAAAAAATTTTAGATTTAAATCCTTGATAACATCATCTATATTCAAATCTGATAACTCTCTTAATATAAAATATAAATCAAAAAGATCTTTTATTGTGTCAGGTCTATCACATAGTGCTTTTAGTTTATATAGAAGTAGATTGTAAAGATTTTCAGTTTTAAAAGGTATAGTTTTATATATAAAAGAGTTGTCTTTTACTCTATTGCAGGTAAAATTTAATAGTTCTACTTTTATGATTTCACTATTATCTTCAAAACTAAACCATACTCTATATGATTTTTCATCTTTTATATACTGTAAATTTTCTACTGTAGTTTTACCCTGTCTATAATGGTTTGTATAGTTTTAGACAATGTTTCTTTTGATTTTAAAGTTGGAAAAAAGAAGTCCAAATCTTCAGAATGTCTATATGCTTGATTTAAAACAAATCTATGCAAACCTGTTCCACCAGCTAAAAAAATATCACTGTCTAACTCTTGTAAAACTTTCAAGATTTTATCTTGGTTTGAGTAAACACTACTCCAATCATCTCTATGCATAAGTTTCTTCTAAAATTTTGTCTTGAATATTTTGTGGAACATTTTCTTCAAATCTTTTTAAAAATTTTTCATCATGATTTAAAACTTTATCTACAATCTCTTCAACTGAATACTTTGTTCCCCAAAATGCAGATTTTATCATCTTTTTTTCTTTATCAGTCAATGTAGATGTTACAGCACAATTAGTTTTGAAACCTTTCAACTTCTCTTTTGTATGGTTATCTAATTTTTTTCTATAAGCCATATCTCTAGCTATCACCATAGCATATGTAGGAACTTTACCAACTTTTTTCCAACCTGTAACAGTAAAATATGAAATCTTTGCATAATCAGCAAAATCTTTTTTTGTAATACTAGCCTTTGCTAACAGCATTTCAAATAATCTATACTCAACCTTCATAACTATATCCTTAATCATTAAAAATCATCTCTAAATTAGCAATAATTGTTAAAGTTACTTATTATATTAAAAAAAAACTATATTTGTCAAATTGACAATACAGTCTTAGACATACACATGCTTCTTGGTTAGCTATGGGTGGTATGGACATTTTACAAATCAAAGAGCAGTTAGGGCATAAAAAGTTAGATATGACTTTAAGATATGCTCATTTGATACCAAATACTAGACATGAAAAGGTGTTAAAATTATTAATAGGCTAAAGAAAGCGCTATTTAAAGAGTTTATTGAATAATATTATTGCATACTTATACTATGCAAAATAATAAAAACAGTAAACTAATCCCAAATCGTTTAGATAAGATACTTCTTGATGGTCGAATGCTCATCGTAAATGGTTTTATGAAAACTGGTAGTAAGCCTTTTTCCTTTATAAAACTGCACACTTCTGCACACTTCTGCTCACTTCTGCTCACTTCTGCACACTTCTGCTCACTTCTGCTCACTTCTGCTCACTTCTGCTCACTTCCGTGCGTTTTCGCACACTTCCGTGTAGTATTATAATAAGTTAAGTAAAAAAGATATAGTTCCTCTAAATATAGATGAAAAATCAAATGAATTAGAGATAGAAAAAGAAAGAGTTATAAAAGAAAAATCTTTAGTATTTGTAGCAGCAACAAGAGCTAAAAAGTCTCTTCTAATAACATCCTATGGAGAAAAGAGTGAGTTTTTGTAGATTGTAAAGTACTAAACCACTATTTTAGTTTTTGTAAAAAATCTACAACTTGATTTTTTATCTCATCAAATGGCAAATCAACTCTTTGAGTTTCATTTAGATATACGGCTTCATCATCTTTGGGTTCATGTTTTGAGTTGATAAACTCAACAATATGATTTAGTGAAGTTATTTTACTATCTACTTTGGAAAAGAGTTCCACTAACTCATCTTTCATAAGTATTTTATGTTCTAATATACTTCCAAAATCAAACAGATCTCTGGACTTATCTCTTAAAATAAGTGCAACAATTTTTAGTTTTGCTATAGATTGTAGATCAAGAATTTTCAGCTTTTTATTTTCAAAATTGCTGAATGAAGCATCTGATAGTATCTCTTTTTGTATATCTCTACTTGCTTGAAAAAACTCTAGTTTTACACCATCTAGTACAAACTTTAACATATATTCATCAGGAAATAAACCTGCCATTCTAAGAGCAACTATATTTTCATCTTGGAGTTTTTTAGCTCCAATGATACTCATATTTGGCTCTATTGATTTGTATTTTAAACTGTTCCTACTAACTATATCTATATCTTCAGAGATTCGATGATTTAGATAATATGCTAAAGCTGTACCTCCACAAAAATATAACTCATCATCAAATATAGCATTATTGGAAATTTTATCTATAACTTTTTTAACACTAACAGTCATTTATCATTCCAAGTAATTGTTTATATACTTCATTTTGATTATACCTGCCTTTTAATGGTATATCTATGCCATTAGTAGTTATATAGCCTTTA
>JAADDU010000008.1 GCA_013153755.1 Campylobacterota bacterium
GGAAAAGATAATTATGATGCATCTAAATATGATGCAAAAGTATCAAATGGTTTAAATATCGGTTCAAAGATAGAGTTTACACTACCTGATCAGTTTGATAACTCTCACTCTCTTAAAGATGACACAAAAACACTGATTTTATCTTTTGCAAAAGCAACAGGACACACTATAAAAGCTTTTTTAAATGCTCAACCTAAAGACTACCTTCCATCAAGAGATGCTATGTTTGTTGCAGATATAAGCCCAATGCCTACAATCATAAGAAACACTTTTGCTTTGCCTGATTTAAAGAAAAGTGCATTTTCTGTTTTACTCATATATGATGAAGATATAGCTAAACAAATAAAAGATGAAGATAAAAAAGATAAAATTATAATCGTAAAACTTCAAAACAAACAAATCAAGTCTATAGATTATATAGAGACTGAAAAAGAGCTGGAGTCAGCACTAAACTAACAAACTAAAATGGAGTAAATGATGAGCATTAAAGAGAGACATGAAAGTTTAAAAAAACATCTAAAAAATGAAAATCCTATACTTTTAGATATAGTACAAAAGTATGAAATCTTAGATAATATAGGGTATAAAACTGGTTTTTTACAAGAAGAAGATAGTTATACTGGAAATATCTCTTGGTGGCCTATCATATCTGTTTTAGGGACATTTTCAGCTGGTAAATCAAGCTTTATTAACAACTATATGGGTGTAAAAATTCAAACTAGTGGTAATCAAGCAGTTGACGATAAATTTACAGCTATATGCTACGGTAGTGGTGAAAATGTAAGGACATTACCTGGTATCGCTCTTGATTCTGACCCTCGATTTCCATTTTATGGTATAAGTGATGAGATAGAGAAGATAGAACAAGGTGAAGGTAACAAAATCAACCTCTATATGCAACTAAAAAGTGCAAATTCAGATAATTTAAAAGGTAGAATCTTTATAGATTCACCAGGTTTTGATGCAGATGAACAAAGAGATACTATACTTAGGATGACTCAACATATTATAGATATATCTGATTTGGTACTTGTGTTTTTTGATGCAAGACACCCAGAGCCTGGTGCTATGAGAGATACTCTTGAGTATCTTGTAAAATCTACTATGAATCATCCAGATGCAGATAAGATTCTTTATATACTAAATCAAATAGACACGACAAGCAAGGAAGATAACCTTGAAGACATCATAAGTTCATGGCAAAGAGCTTTAGCTCAAAAAGGGCTAATCACAGGAAACTTTTATACTATCTATAATGAAGCTTCATCTGATGTTATAGAAGATGAAGCTATAGCTCAAAGACTAAAGAGCAAAAAAGATGCTCATATGGCAGGAATAGAAGAAAAGATAGAAGCAGTTGGTATCCAAAGAGCATATCGTATAGCAACATTACTTACAAATACAGCAAAAGATTTTACTGAGAAAAAATTTCCAAAACTAAGAAAAGCATTAGACATTTGGAGTCAAAAAGTTATCATGGTAGATATGATACTTTTAGTTCTTAGTGGTGCTGGAATTTTTACGGCTAAAACTCTAAATCTATTATCTTTTGAGATGCCTCTTGCAGCACTGTTAGGTGGTGGTTTATTTTTAGTTCTTGCATATTTACATTTTGGTGTTAGAAAGTTTGTAGCAAAATTAGAGATAAAAAAATATGCAGAAGAAGACCCAGATTTAGCTCGTGCTTTAGAGATAAGTACTAGATGGTACAAACCACTTTTAGCTCATAAATTTGCAACATGGAATATGTTAAATCTTAAAAAACTAAACAACCTAGTAAAAGATGCTAAAACAACTATCCAAAAACTAAATGATAAGTATATCATTCAAGATGACGATGAAAAGCAAGAGCAAGAGTAAAGAAGTAGCCATCATAGGTGGTGGGGCCTCTGCTCTACTTTGTGCTATCTTTTGTGCAAAAAACTCTTTTAAAGTAACTATATTTGAACAAAATGACAAATGCGCAAAAAAGATTTTAGCATCTGGGAATGGTAGATGCAACATAACAAATAAAAATCTAAGTTACGAAGATTATTTCTCCCAAAACCCACACTTTGTTACAGATGCACTAGATAATTTTAGTTTTAAAAAATTTGAAGAGTTTTGTAAGACTATAGGACTTTTACTTGATGTTAAAGATGACGGTAGAGTATATCCACTTAGTAATGAGTCCAAAAGTGTTGCATCTATCTTTACAAATTATGCTTTGAGTCTTAGAGTTGAGATAAAGACACAAACAAGAGTTGTGGATATTAAAAAACTTTTTGAAGAGTTTGATGCAGTAGTTATAGCTACTGGTTTAAAAGCAGCTGAGCATCTAGGTGGAAATGATGATGGATGTTTATTTGCTAAAGAGTTTGGGCATAACATCATAGACACATATCCATCACTTGTACAGCTACATCTAAACTCAAGCATTGCATCTAAAATGAGTGGTGTTAAAACACAAGCCCAATTATCATTACTCATAAATAATAAAAAAGAAAACTCAACTTACGGAGATATACTTTTTACAAACTATGGTATATCAGGATTTGCAACTCTTGATATATCTCAAATGGCAAGTGTAGCTTTGATGGAGTATGCTAAAGTTGATATATCTATAAACTTACTACCCTCTTTTAATGCACAAAAACTATCATCACACATAAATCTAGTTGCTAAAAATATGCCAAATTTTTCAATACTAGATATACTTGTTGGTCTTGTTCCACTAAAGATAGCTCAAGGTATATTAAAAACACTAAAATTAGATGAAAACCTCAGTGCTAAAGAGATACATACAAAACTAAGCAAAAAGATAGCAAATGAGATGTTAAATTGGCGTTTTGAAGTGAGTCAAACACATGGGTATCGTCATGCAGAAGTTTGTGGAGGGGGTGTAGATACAAGTGAAATAAATCCAAAAACTATGGAATCTTTAAAACAAAAAAATCTCTACTTTTGTGGTGAAGTTATAGATGTAGTTGGAAAAAGAGGTGGATATAATTTTGCTTGGGCATGGGCTAGTGGGTATAGCGTAGCTATGGCTATAAGGCATTAAATCTTTGGTGGATTTATCTTTTTACCAAGTAGCGCATAACTTTTACCAACTCTAGCAAGTGGTTCATAATCTAATACTATCTTTTCTTTATCTGCTATGATTTCATCAGCTATATACTGTTGCTTTATCTCTAAAACAAGAGGTATAGTTTTAGAACCTTTTAACTCTATCTCTTGATAAAATTCACAAAAAAATGCACTTTTTACACCTTTTATCATAGGAGTACACCCATCTACAATATCTTCTAATTTTATATCAAATTTTTCTGCTTCACTGATGGATGATGGTATCTCTTGTGAGCTAAAGTGCATTTTTTCTAGCATCTCTTCATCAACCATGCATATAGTACATTGTTTAGTTTCTCTTATATTCTTAAGTGTATCTTTTTGTGTTCCATCACTTTTATGACCAACAGACACCATTAGAGTTGCAGGTTCAGAAGAAAGCCCCATAAAATAACTAAACGGTGCAATATTTACTACACCATTATTTTTCGTAACTATCCAAGCTATAGGTCTTGGTATAATTGTTTGAGCCATCAATTGATATTTTTGAGTTAATTCTTTATTTTTATAATCTACTATCATTTTTTATAATCCTAATATTTATGTTAAGAAGTGAAAACTAGTTATAACTATATGACCAACCCGTAAGTTTTTCAACTTTAGCTTCAAAAAACTTTTCTGAATCTGCTAAAAAATCTATAACATGCATAGGTACATATGGGATACTTCTTTGATCTTCTGGCTTTACTAACAAAAGTGGCATAGGTGTGTCTTGGTTTGCCATAGAAAAACCAACAGGCATAAGCTGACTCATAACTTCTATAGGGTTAGTTATAGAATTTTCAGTCAAAAACTTCTTTAAAATTGCATCTTTTATCTCTTGTGGAAATTTTTCCTGCGTATTTAAAAATATAGTAAAATGCAGTGGTGTATCTTTAAAATGGGCTGGAGAAGGATCAGCCATGATTATATACTCTACATTTTTTAGATGTTTTTGTATCTCATCTATAGAAAAATATTTATCTGTTTGTATAGGCTTTGCTATCAAAATAACTACTCTTCTTTTACAGCTTCTGTCATAGGAGTTATAGGCTCACCCATTTTCTCTTCTATCTCAGCCCTGTGTTCAGCCATTTTAACTCTTATTTCATCTATGACTTGTTCTGGAACATTATCATCTTTAGACCATTTAACTTCATCAACATGCCCACCATAATCATCACCAAGCTCTTCAACTTTTTGAGAAAATTCCTCTAAGTCTTTACACTCTTCAACTCTATCATCAATAGTATCTTTTAACTCTATATACCATTGTAAATTATCATTCATCTTTATAGTAGCTTCAAATATTACACTCATTTTTTATTTTTCTCTCTCTTTTGCTGCATCAAACTCTTTTGCAAAAGCTATCATGTCTTCTTTTTTCTTCATATCACCATTATATACAACTTTATCTATATCATAGTTTTCTGTATCTCTTAAGATTTTAGGAACAACATTAGCATTGTTTATAACTTCCATATGCTCATCAAGTTCATCTTCAGAGTATGCCATCTGCATATCAGCAGCAATAACATGAGCTATAGATTCAACAACTTTTAACTTCTCTAACTCTTCAGATACACCTTTGCCTTCAATCGTGATGATAACTCTACCTTTTTCATCATGCATATGATAATCACAAACTTCACAATCTTTTAAACTTTGTACAACCTCTTCTACATACTTTGGTAAACATTGTACTACTATACTTGATATATTCATCTATTTTATCCCTTTTATTTTATTTATAAATTATGTTTCTAATTTTTTCGCCATTTTCCTGACGCATCTTATCATATAAAATTTGATATTTTAACTTATCTTCATAGCTTATAGGTGTTCTAAGTGATTTATACTCAACTAATTCACCATCTTTATAAACACCGGAGACGATAGCATTAACCCAGTAAAACCCTTTATCTTTACGAAGGTTTTTAACTATACCACTCCATTGTTTTTTATTTTTTATTGTCTCCCACAAATCAGCAAATGCTTCACTTGGCATATCTGGATGTCTTACTATATTATGTGCTTTACCTATAAGTTCATCCTCTTCATAACCACTTATCTCACAAAATGTTTCATTTGCATAAGTTATATTTCCATCTAAATCTGTTCTTGAGATGATTAACTCATCTTGTGGAACTTCTGTTTCTATAAGAAATTGACTTTCATTATACTGCATCTCATTTTCCTTCTATTTTATTTTATAGAAATTTATAGTCTTATCGTCACTAGCAACAAAAAACTCATTTTCATTTAAAAAGAGTATGTTAGTAAGTGTCATCTTGTTTCCACCAAACACACCAACTTTACTTTTAGTATTGGTTTTAAATACAGTGACATTGTTGTTTTCATCACTTGCATATCCTGCTAACTTTCCACTAGGAGAAAGACCTATACTATAGATAAGAAAATGTGTTGTTTTGTAGTAAGCAGTACCTAGCTTAGTCTTATAAATAACTGCTCTTCTATCTTGTCCAGCAGTTGCAATAATACCATTTTTATAATCTACTTGGAAAACATTATCTAAATTTTCTCCACTTAATGTTTTGATATTTTTACCATTTTTTGTATCTAAGATATGAAGATCACCACTCTCATCACAAACTACTACCTCTTTTTTATCTTCATTAAAAACAAAATTAGAAAATTTTGACTGTGATGCCTGTATATTCCAATTTTGTTTTTTGTTTTTTATATCGTAAGAGATTATATCGTTACTTAACAAACCTAAAAGTAAAGTATTTTCATCTATAAATTTTGCTTTTGCAATATACAGTTTATCATCTTTTGAAATTAATTTATGAAGTTTATCATCTTCAAATATATAAACTTCTCTAAAGCCATGTTCGGCCTGAGATAAAATTAAAATTTTAGACTTCAATACATCTACAGAATATATTTTGGCATCTATAGTATCTCCCATAAAATCTTTTATTTGGGAAACTTTTATCCTTTTTACTATCTCTTTTGTTTTTACATCAAAAATATCAACAACACTCGCATTAGTTGAAGCATATAGCTTAGAATCATCATATACTAAATCTATAACAGAACCATCTGCTATATACTGAGCTGTTGGTTGTTTTATATTTTGAGCAAAAAGGGATGTTAAAAACAATACAATTAAAACTAATTTTTTCATTTATTTACCTTTATATCTATAGCATTTGCTGGGCATCTACCTATACAAAAACCACAAGCAGTACATTTATCGTTTATAGTAGGCATAAACATAGCTTTAAAATCTATGGCATCATCAAAACATGGGTCTTTACATGAAAAGCACATAACACCCTGCCAGCTTAAACACTTTTTTTCATCAATCGTTATAGTAGCATCAATAAACTTTTTGTTTTCTAAACGAAGTACATCAAACTCACAAGCTTCTGCACAATCATCACAATATGTACAACCACCTTTTGATAAATCTAGCCTCGGAGTTTTATCTGGCATAATAACTATGATATGCTCTTGACACGAAGCGACACACTTTGCTTCACAATTTTGACACTCTCTGTCAAAGGCATCTATATCATCATAATAAGGTGGTCTTAATATAAGTGAATCTTCTTTCTTCTCTTCACTTTTAATAGATGAAGAGAGAAAGCTAAAAAGCTCTCTTCTCTGCATAGATTATTTACTACTTTCGTAAGTATTGATACCTTCCATAAGTTTAGTACCACTCCAGCTAGATTTACTAGCACCATCTTTAGATGTATATTCTGGTTGAAAGTTATTTTTAACTGCTAAAGGAGTATCAGACTGTGGAGCATGACACTGTGAACAGTTAAATCTAGCACCAACAAGTTTTCCCTCTTTTTTGATAGAGATATTTGCTAGTTTTTCACTAGAAGTATTTTCTCCACCTATAGCATGAGACTTAGGTCTAAAGTTAGTCATATGAGAAGCTGGATATGGTGTAGCACCAACATCCTTAGCAACTGCAGGATCATGACAACCTGTACACTGATTGTTGTTAATAGTAATTGGTAACATGCCTTCTACATCATGTGGAATCATCGGTGGAGCATCTTGGAATGCTCTTTTGATTTTGTATCCACTACCAGCTACACTCTTACCATAAGAAGTTTTTGCTGGTGCAACTACTTCATTATTTAGAGTCGTCTTTCTAAGACCAAGAGACTCTTCACTAATCGTTGGTTTTGCAACTTTTTCATTCGCAGGTGTAGCTTCGCCACAACCAACAAAAAGAATCGCAGCAGTAGCTAAACCAATTGTTAATTTACTCATTAATTTCATTTTACTCTCCCGTTTTTTTGTTTTTTGCAAGATCTTTTATAGAAAACCTAAGAGCATCATCATCACATACTTCTATACATCTAGCACAGTTTGTACACTCGCCAGAAAGCACAGGTAAACTTTTTTTACCTATCATATGTAACACTTGACGCTCAGGACAAACATCTTTACACTTCATACAAAGAGTACAATTTTCTTCTATATGATGTACTCTTATTAGACTAAATTTTCCTAAAAGTGAATAAAATCCACCAAGTGGGCAGATATGTCCACACCACCCATTTTTTAGAACAAATAGGTCAAAAAGAAAAATGATAAGCATCGCTGCCCAACCAAAACCTAAACCAAAAATAATGCCTCTATGAACCATAGATATAGGAGATATAAACTCAAAAGCTGTCACTCCCATAATAAATGAGATAATCAAACTTAGAGCCAATACCCAGTATCTCATATTTCGTGATGCTGGTTGTTTAACACCTTGAACACGGTCAATCTCGAGTTTCCTTCTTAAAAAATTTGCTGCATCTGTTACCATATTTATAGGACAAACCCAACTACAAAAGGCACGACCACCCACAAGTAGATAAAACACAGTAATAATAGCAACGCCCATAAGTAAGTCAGCTGCCAAGACAGCTCCTGCTGCTAACATTTGCAATGCAGCATAAGGATCACTCATAGGTAAAAATCCTAAAAATTTTGATGAACTAAGATTTCCCATAAGGACAGTCCATCCCCAAGCATTTGAACCAAAATAAAGAACCAATATCCCAATCTGCGTAAACCTTCTTAAAATCAAATAGCGATATTTATCAAGTAGAGTTTTCATTAGTATAAATCCTCCAAAAAATCACCATTTAGCTTATCAGAAGCTTTTTGTTTACTAAGTTCAGTAGTTGTTTTGATCTCTTTAGCATTTTTTAAACGCTCTTCATCTTTTTTATCCCAACCTTTGATATAGTAATCACCAGCTTTACCCATTGCAGTTTCTCTAGGAAGTACAAATATGGCTGGTTTTTCAGTTACACAAGCTCTCTCACAAAGACCACATCCTGTGCATGCATCAGCATGAACAATAGGCTTCATAAAAGCGTGTTTACCAGTTCTTTCATTTTTAGTATATTCAATAGTTATAGCTTTACCCAAAATTGGACAGGCTCTATAACAAGCATCACATTGTATTCCCCAAAAAGCTATACAGCTTTCTTTATCAACTACTGCAAGACCCATATCAGCTATATTTATATCTAGCTTTCCATCAGTCGTTACACTAGCTTCATCCAGTGCACCAGTAGGACATACTGGTACACAAGGAATATCTGGACACATATAACAAGGTACACTTCTAGGAACAAAATATGGAGTTCCTAAAGGCTTATTATCACCCGGCTTAGCAAGTAATAGTGTATCGTATGGACAAGCTTCAACACAAAGCCCACACTTAATACAAGTTTTTAAAAAATCATCCTCTTTTATAGCCCCAGGTGGTCTTAGGAGAAGTTGTGAAGCAGTAACTTCATCAACATAAGCACTCCATATAAAACCACCCATAGTAGCGAGGCCTATACCTCTAGCCATATTAAGGATAAATCTTCGTCTATCACTTATTGGTTGTTTTTTTCTTTTCTTTTCAGGTCTGTTTTCGCTCAAAACGATACTTCCCTTACCTTTTATTTTTTAATTATGCTTTGTAAATTTTTACAGCACATTTTTTGTAATCAGTCTGTTTTGACTGAGGACATGTTGCATCTAAACAAACTTTGTTGATAAATACTTTCTCATCAAACCAAGGAACAAAAACAAGACCACGAGGAGGTCTATTTCTACCACGAGTTTCAACATGTGCTTTAACTTTACCACGACGAGATTCAACCCAACAAAGATCACCTTGTTTAAGTCCTTTTTCTTTCGCAGTTTTAGGATTCATATAACATAATGCTTCTGGTACTGCACGATAAAGTTCAGGTACACGCATAGTCATAGTTCCAGAGTGCCAGTGTTCAAGTACACGACCTGTACATAACCAAGTATCATACTCAGCATTTGGCATTTCTGGTGGATCCATATATGGACGAGCAAAGATTTTAGCTTTATCTTTTAGAGATTTTTTCTTTTTATCTTTGATTCCATGTAAATCACCTTGAGTAAGTGCTTTAGCTAATGTACCGTAGAATGCATGAGTTGAGCCTCTACCATTTTCTTTTGCATGTTTAGCAGCATATGGATCGTACTTAACATTAAATCTCCACTGAGTCTCTTTACCATCAACAACTGGCCATTTAAGTCCACGAACTTTATGATAAGTAGTAAAAGGAGCCAAATCGTGACCATGACCACGACCAAATGATGCATACTCTTCAAAAAGGTACTCATGAATCATAAATCCATAACCTTCCCAAACTTTTCCATCACTACCAACTACATTTCTGCTATCGCCATTACACTCAGAGTTATCATAACCTTTTTGAGGGAATGAATTCATATCTATTTTATAGCTTCTTGCTTCTTTGTTTCCAAATAGAATATCAAACATAGTAGTATCACCACTATATCCCATTTTCTTAGCTGCACCACGAACATCTGCAAGTTTTTTACCATTTCTAAGAGTATAAGAACCCCATAAATCGTTAACAGTAAATCTTTTAGAAAGTTCAACCCATTGCCAAGTATCACTCATAGCATTACCAACTGGAAGAACTTGTTGTCTCCAATGTTGAGTACGACGCTCAGCATTACCATAAGCACCCCATTTTTCATAAATCATCGCAGATGGAAGAACAAGGTCAGAAACCATAGCAGATATACCAGGGTAACCATCAGAAGTTACAATAAAGTTATCCATAGTTCTTGCAGCTTTAATCCAGTGTTTAGCTGAAGCTGAATCTTGATAAGCATTACATACATTTACCCATGCAAACTTAACAACACCATCTTCGATGTCACGGTGGATTTTCATAATGTGCTGATTACCTACTGGATTTAATGTTCCATTAGGAATTTTCCATCTATTTTCAGTAATTTTTCTATGTTTTGGTGATTTAACCATCATATCTGCAGGAAGACGGTGGCAAAATGTTCCAACTTCACGAGCAGTACCACAAGCTGAAGGTTGACCAGTTAAAGAGAACGCTCCTGAACCTGGTAGTGCTTGTTTATTTAACATAAAGTGAACATTATAAGATAAAGTATTTACCCAAGTACCACGAGTATGTTGATTCATACCCATTGTCCAGAAAGATACAACTTTTCTACCTTTTTCAATATAAAGATCAGCTAATGTTTGTAGTTTTTCTTTAAAAGAATCTAATGACTCATCTGGATCACCTTTAGCAATTTTAGCTACATAATCAAGTGTATATGGCTCAAGGAATTTTTTATACTCTTCAAAAGAGATTTCCCAGTGTTTCAAACCAGCTGGTTTGTTAACCATTACATCACCTTCTTTGTATCCATATACAGAAAGTGCAGGTGCTTCTTTAGCAGAAACTACATGTTTCATTTCATGATTAATAGTTTCCATCTCTTTAGCAGAATATTTACCAGCAGAACCATCAGCTCTAACAGGAGTAAGTGATTTCTCACCTTTTCTTCTCATACCATAACCCATATTTACTGGAGATGCAGCAAATACAATATTTTTCTTTAAGAAATCCCAATCAATTGCTTCAGGGTTGTTATATACAATCTCACGAGCAATATAATTCCACATAGCAAGGTCAGTTGATGGTGAGAAAATAATCTCAATATCAGCTAAATCTGAAGTTCTGTGTCTATAAGTTGACATATTGATAACTTTTACACGATCTGGATCTGAAAGTTTTCTATCAGTTACACGAGACCAAAGAATCGGGTGCATTTCTGCCATATTTGAACCCCAAGATACAACAGTATCAGTAAGTTCGATATCATCATAACAGCCTGATGGCTCATCTATACCAAATGTCTGGTAAAAACCAACAACTGCAGATGCCATACAGTGACGAGCATTAGGATCGATTGCATTTGAACGGAAACCAGCTTTCATCATTTTTTGAGCTGCATAACCTTCCATAACAGTATATTGACCAGAAGCAAATACTGCTACACCCTCTGGACCAGACTTTTTAAGTGCATATTTGATATGTGTTTCCATCTCATCAAATGCTCTTTTCCAGCTAACTGGAGCAAATTTACCATGTTTATCAAACTTACCGTTTGAATCAACTCTTAGTAGTGGTGTAGTTAATCTATCTGCACCATACATGATTTTAGCATTAAAGTAACCTTTAATACAGTTAAGACCACGATTAACTGGTGCTGCAGGGTCTCCCTTAACAGCAACGATTTTACCGTTTTTAGTTGCCATCATGATACCACAACCAGTACCACAGAAACGACAAGCTGCCTTATCCCATCTCCAGCCGCCTTCTGCTGTATTTGCCGCTGCTTCTAGTTCAGCAGGTACACTCATACCAATAGCTGCTGCTGCTGATGCTGCCGCTGAACTTTTCAGAAATTCTCTTCTTGAAAGTGACATATTTTCTCCTATTTAATAAATTGTTTGAAATATAACATCCTAACGATGAAAATACCTCGATTTTGTTAAGGTGTCCATTAACGCTTAAATAGTAGCATGATTTAGATTGATATTTCTTAATTTATATGAAAATTTTAAAATATCAATATAGAATGATTTTTTTTAGAAGTAGTGTGTATATATGTAGCATTTTTTAATTATTATTTTTAAATCTAAAGCTTAAGTTTATGAGTAATGGACGTAGCTTTTCTTTAAGCTCTCCCTGAAATTCCATCCATCCATCTTTAAAAGCTCCACCACAACCAAGCTTTTTTTTAAGCTCTTTTAGTATAGATAAAGCTTCATCTTTTGTTAGTTGAAATTCTCCAACTAAAGTCACAGTTTTACCTCTCCTTTTCTCTTTTTTAAAGACTAGAAAATGTTTTTGAGGTTCTAATATAGCAGTTGATTTTTTAGATACTTTAGGTGTTTGAATTTCAGCCCAATCATTATCGATATTTGCACCAATAAATATGTTGAGCTTTTTTCCTTTTGCCATTTTTTATAAAACTTTTTGTGAAAGTACACTTATATTTGTAGTTGGATATTTAGAATTTTTTACTGCATCTAAGATAGTTTCTGGACTATATTCATCTTTATTGTAAACTACTACAGTACAGATATCTCCACTTTTTAAAAATATTTTTTCTCCAAATGGTGTGTATCTTGTTGCGCCTATGCTTATGATAGCTTCTTTTGGATTATGACATGCACTTAGGTATTCACTTAATGGTTCTAATGGATCAGAGTCTGTTTGAGTGTTGATTTGATTTAGCATCCAATCTGTAAGTTTTTCATGGAAATAGCTATATCCAGTTAATTCAACATCTTCACCATATGCATATATTTTATCATCTCTTTTTAAAAAACTACAAATAGCATAACTATCCATAACTCCACCCTCGCTAAAGTTATCTATCTCTATAAGCTGATTTGATAAACCTTTAGACTCATGTCCCCAATTTTTTTTCTCACTTATTTTTTTAGCACCATCAACACGGATAGAACAATCATTATATGCTCCAAAATATTTAGGAGTTATACTAGATAATTTTCCAGCAACATACTCTAAGTCACAAATAAGTGCTACTTCTGGTTCAGCTTGAACTTTTAGTGAAGTATCTTGTGGTAGTTTAATGTTATCTGCACCAAGAGGGTAAGTAGATAAAAGTTTATTAGCCTCTAGTTTTTCTTGCTCTACATAGACATCTTGTCTAGGTAAAAAGAAGGGGAACATCCCTTTTGGAGCAGCTTCATCAGCAGTTATAATATGAGCAAACTCTTTTGCTTCTCCTGCTTGATTTAGATGCAGTGCAAAATTTCCAGCTATACCCAAACCAACAAATCTTTTGTATTTTGCCATCTACAAAGTACCTTTTTCTTTCGCCTCTGCATACTCCTCATAACTACCCTTAAAGTCAGTTATGCTTCCATCAGCATTTATCTCTATAATACGACTTGCAAAAGCATCTAGCAACTCCCTATCGTGAGAAACACAAATTACATTACCTTTAAAGTTATGTAAAGCTTCGCCAAGAGCTACGATAGCTTCTAAGTCAAGGTGGTTAGAAGGCTCATCAAGAACTAAAAAGTTTCCACCCTCTAGCATCATCTTACTAAGCATCATTCTGTGTTTTTCCCCACCAGAAATACTCTCTACAGATTTCTCTTGTTGCTCACCATTAAAAAGCATCCTACCTAAACAGTTTCTAATCTCTGCAATATCTCTTTTTGGATCAAACGCTCTAAGCCAATCATAAAGAGTTCCATCTCCACTTATGGTGTCTGCTGTATCTTGTGGAAAATATGAGTTTTCAATAGTAGCTCCCCAATGAATCTCCCCACTAGTTGGTTTCATCTCTTCCATAATAATTTTGATAAGTGTAGTTTTACCAACACCATTTCCACCGATAAGAGCTACTTTTTCATCTGGGTCAAATTTAAGATTTATATCTTTTAAAACTTCGTTTCCATCTTCATAAGTATGATTTACTCCGATGATATTTAGCGCTTCATCACCCATAGTTCTTTTAGCTTTAAAAACGATACTAGGGTCCCTTCTTGAAGATGGTTTTATATCTTCTATCTGAAGTTTATCAAGTTGTTTTTGTCTTGAAGTTGCTTGTTTTGCTTTAGATGCATTTGCAGAGAAACGGCGAACAAAAGCTTCTAGTTGCTCTTTTTCTTTTTGTTTTTTTGCATTATCAAGTTCTTGCTGTTTTGCTATAACATTTGCAGCAATATACCAATCATCATAGGTACCAGTAAACTCACGGATTTTTTGATAATCAACATCAAGTATGTTTGTTACAACTGCATTTAAAAAGTGTCTATCATGAGAGATAACGACCATAGTTCCTTCATGTCTTTTAAGCTCATGTTCAAGCCAACTAATCGTTTCAATGTCGAGGTTATTTGTAGGCTCATCAAGGAACAATACATCTGGTTTAGGGTATAAAACTTGCGCTAATAAAACTTTAAATTTATCTGCAGAATCTAGTGTGCTCATAAGATTATTGTGTAATTCAGCAGGAATCCCTACATTTTCAAGGATTTTAGCTATATTTACATCATATTCATAAGTAGGATCTTCTTCAACACAGATAACTTCTAAATCTGCTAAACGATTATTTACTGCATCATCTTCAAAATCTCCGGTAGCATAAAGTTCTTCTTTCTCTTTTATAGCATCAAAAAGTCTTTTATTACCATATAAAACTGCGTCCATAATCGTATAGTCTTCAAATGCAAATTGGTTTTGTCCTAAAACTCCAACTTTATTTGCTTTTGGGATGATAACTTCACCCTCATACTCATTTATTTGACCACTAAGAATTTTTAAAAAAGTTGTTTTTCCTGCGCCATTTGCACCGATTAGACCATATCTTTTGTTACGATCTAATTTTAAATTTATATCTTGAAATAGAACTCTATTTCCATAACGCATAATTAAATTTTGTACTGTTACCATTATTGCTTCTCTTATGAATATTTTTCGCGATTATATCTAAGAGTTGTTTAAAAACTAATTACATATTTTTAACTATAAGACTTCTTCTA
Source organism: Campylobacterota bacterium (assembly GCA_013153755.1). The sequence goes on from JAADDU010000008.1 coordinate 14,975, forward strand.
GCATATTATTTAAAGCTAAGAATAACTTATCACTATTTTCTTCCATTACTTTTAAATTTTGTAAGATTTTTTTCTCATTTTGCATTCTTAAATCTTCAGTTTTAAAGTAACTAAAACTATCTATTATACTATCATGCACTTTTTTATGTGGTTCAAGAGCTATTTTATATGATTGTGTTTCTCCAAATCGTTTTTTACCTGCATCAGCATACCATCTACCAAGTCTACAGTCTATATGGGTAGTTGATTTTTCTACTTTTGCAGACACTATAGCATTATAAGCATCTGCTTTATAAATGATATGATCTATCTTAGCTAAAGTTATAAATACTTTGTTTTCCATATCTCCTATCTCTTCACTCATCCCTGTTGCATCTTTATTTAGTGAAGTTATAGTTGTATTAAAATCATCAACAGAAGATGACACTTCATCAGAAAGAGCAGTCATAGTTTCAGACTTCTCAAGTATAATACTCGCTTCTTGTTTCATAGAGTTTATAGATATAGTTATCTCACTAGTTGCTTTTTGTGTTCTCTCAGCAAGCTTTCTAACCTCATCAGCAACAACAGCAAAGCCTCTACCATGTTCTCCAGCTCTAGCTGCTTCTATGGCTGCATTTAGAGCTAAAAGATTTGTTTGTTCTGCTATATCTTTTATGAGGTCAACTACTGATGTAATTTCATTTGTTTTATCATTTAAACCCTCTATAGACATATTACTATCACTTATATGTTCAACAAGAGTTTGTAGCTTTTCTAAAATACTCTCAACTTCATTCATAGATTCATTTGAAGTTTTTGCTGTATTTTTTGTTATCTTTTGAACATTTATTAACTCTTCTATAAGCATTGACATCTCTTCTTGAATTAAAGAAAGACCATCACCTACATTACCCATAGATCTAACGTTTGAAGCAAAATTAATAATTTGTTGTTTCTCATGCGAGAGTTTCATTGCATCTATTCCATCTTGAACATTATGTATAGCTTCAGCAAAATCTCCATAAAGTCCAGTGTCATTTAAATCATAACTAAAATCACCTGCTGATGCCTTATGTACAGAAGTATTAATCCTATTAGTTAAATCTTTAATTAAGTTTACTAATGTTGCTAAAAGTCTTGTTATATCATCCATCTCATTTCTTGATACACTTCTCCTATCAACGGAGATAGACAAGTCCCCTTGTGTTGTAATAGTCTCTATGATTTGTTTAAATCTATTTATAGAAGATGTAATACCATTAGAAACACTTCTTGATATAAAAATCATAAATACTATTGAAAGTACTGAAAACAATATAACAATAATTAAAGTTATAAAAGAGGAAGAGAGAAGAGAATTCGCCACTGATATAGTGTGATTTGCTAAAATATCTTCAAACTCTTTTAGTTTATTTATTTTATTAGTAATCGTTTTAAACCAAACTGTTGGATTTACTCCAAAATCTTTTTCTTTAGTATTAGCTAGTGTTCTATATGCTTCTACTTTTACAAAAGAACTATCTGCTCTTATATTCATATACTCTTGTTTCATATCATCATGAGCAGTATGTAAAAACATATTTATAAAGGCTTTTTGTTCTGAAACTAAAGAAGCAAATTTAGCAGCAGTTGCTCTTGTAAACTTATCTTTAGCAAATACACCAGATAAAACAGCTCTTTCTATTCCAGCTCTTTCTTTAGCACTTATAAAAACAACAAAACTATTAAAATCTGTTCGTAAATGACTGTTTCTAGGTATAGTAGAGAAGTAAGATATAGAATCTATAATATTTTTATTTAGAGAAGTATAAAACTCAACAGCATCTTTAATACTTATATTTTGAGATAAAACTTTTTTTCTCATAGTTATTACACTATCTAGGTCTATACCACTAATAACTTTAGAAGTATATTTTGAAGGATTAGATGACATGTACACTTTTAACGCTTTAATTTTTGCATCTGTTAAACTATGTTGTTTAGGAAGGATATTTACAAATTTAGTACCTTTTGAGCCTAAAAATCCAGCACTAGCTCCCCTTTCCTTTTGCAATTCATGTAAAACAGCACTCATTTTTACAGAGAGCTTTACTAAAGACTCTGTTTCTTGAAAATTACTATAATTACTCCATGTTTCATAAGATATCTTCACAGAAAACATAGCAATTACAATTAAAACGCTTATACTTAAAAATAATAATTTACCTTTTATGGTCATGTTATTAAACATCAAAATCTCCATTTTGGCTTTTTATGACAACATTGTAACGATATAATAATAAATTTATAGTAAAATGTTATATGCAAATAAGAGAAATCGGTTTAAAAGAGTTAGATTTAGTATATAGTGTATTATCTAAATCATATCAAGAATTAACATATAAAGAGTTTGAAGATCTTATATATGACATGAGAGAGATAAACTATAAGATGCTTGGTATTTTTGATAACGAAGAGCTAATAAGCTATGCTGGTGTAGTTATTTTAACAACTTTTAAAGATAAAAGGCATTTAAAAGTTTTCGATTTTATAACTTCTGATAAATATGATGTTGCGAAGTATGATAAACTAATGAAAGAATACATAAATGACTATGCAAAAATGGCAATGTGTGAAAGTGTAAAGTTTTAACTATGAAAATAAAATCACTATATATATCTGCTCAAACAAGGGGAGCAGGTTCTCTTTTTATCTCTATGGGAATGATGGAACTACTTAAAAGAAATCTACATCGTGTAGCATTTTTTAGACCTGTTATATACTCTAAAGATATTAGAAATGGAGATATAGACTTTATACTAAAAAAGTATAATTTAGATATAGACTATGAAGACTGTTATGGTTTTGACATAGATTATGTAGAAGATATGATAGCAAATGCAAAAATCGATGAACTTATAAACAAACTTATACAAAAGTTTAAAAAACTTGAAAATAATTATGATTTTGTTCTCATAGAGGGGATTCGTCGCTCTTTTATTTCTTCTAGTATAGATTTTGATCTAAACATAGAAATAGCTAAAAATTTTGGTTCTCCACTCTTAAATATCATAAGTGCAAAAGATAAAACTATACAAGATATATATGACACAGTTCTTATAGATAACAAAAACTTAGAAAAAAAGGGTTCTACACGCTTTGCAACTTTTATAAATAGAGTTGAACAAACCATATATGACAAACTTAAAGAAAAACTAAAATCATATCAAAACACATACTTACTCCAAGAGATAGCAGAACTAGATATGCTTAGTATTGGTGATGTGATTACATCTATAAAAGCAAAACCCCTAACTTTACTAGAATCAGACAAAGCAAGGATAGTTAGATGTGTAAAAGTAGCAGCCCTTAGTTTAGATAACTTTTTAGAACACATTCAAGAAGATGACCTCATAGTAGTTCCTGCTGATAGATCAGATATAATTTTAGGCCTTTTAGGTGCACTTTATTCAAAAAACTACCCAAATATAAGTGGTATAGTTTTTCCATTTGGAATGCATACACATCCAAATATCAAAAAACTCATAGATGGCTTAGAAGGCTTTAGCATACCCCTTTTATCTGTAGAAGATGATACATATACGACAGCCAAAAAGCTCTCAAAAGCCCATGCAAGGTTAAGTGTAGATAGTCATAGAAAATATGGGGATTTTGCTTATTATTCAAATAAATATTTTTATCTCCAAGATGGAAAATATATGGTTTT
>JAADDU010000019.1 GCA_013153755.1 Campylobacterota bacterium
GCTACTCCTAGTATCTCTGAAATCGCAGATAAATTAAAAAAGATTCAGTTAGATATAGATGATTATCTAGTAGATATAGATGGAATTATTTATGATTTTTCTATTAATATTAGTTTTGCTTATGGTGAAGATGCACTTTCAAATGCAAATCAGGGTTTAAAAGAGCTTGAGAATTCATATCTTGATTTTATAGTTGCAACAGATTTTTCGAAAAAAGCACATGATGAAGCAGAAAAAAATATAAAAATACTTAGAATGATTAAAGATGCTTTGTTGTCTAATAATATTATCTCATATTTTCAGCCAATTATAAACAATAAAACAGGTAAGATAGAAAAGTATGAGTCCTTAGTTCGTTTGATAGATGCACAGGGAGTTGTTCATGCTCCTTTTTTCTTTTTAGATATTGCTAAAAATGGTAAATATTATTCTCAAATCACCCATAGAGTTTTAGAGAACTCTTTTAAAGCACTAGCCATGACAGATAAAGAGATAAGTATAAATCTTTCTGCTTCAGATATAGAAAAAAAGCATACTAGAGATAAAATCATAGAACTTTTAGAGCTTCATTCTAAAGATACACAAAGAATAGTCTTTGAATTACTAGAAGATGAAGAGATAGGTAATTTTGAAATTTTGAAATCATTTATAAGCTATGTAAAAAGCTTAGGTGTAAAGATAGCCATAGATGATTTTGGTTCAGGGTATTCAAACTTTGAAAGACTTATGGATTATGAACCAGATATACTAAAGATAGATGGAAGTTTGATAAAAAATATAGTACATGATAAGTATTCCTTAAATTTAGTGGAAACCATAGTTGATTTTGCTAAAAAACAAGATATAAAAGTTCTTGCTGAGTATGTTGAAAATGAAGATATATATCTTATCTTAAAAGATTTGGGTATAGATTATTCTCAAGGCTACTTTTTTGGTAAGCCAGATATACTAAACTAAAAAATGGAGAAAATATATGTCAAAACAAATTTTTAAACCAAACAAAGAGTTCGCAAAAGAAGCAAATATAAAAAATATGTGTGAATACCAAGCCCTTCAAGATGAGGCTATGGAAGATTATGAGGGTTTTTGGGGAAGATATGCTAAGGAAAAATTAGATTGGATAGAACCATTTAATGAAGTTATGGATGAATCAAACTTCCCATTTGTAAAATGGTTTAAAGATGGTAAACTAAATGTATCTGCTCAATGTATAGATAGACACCTAGATAAAAGAAAAAATAAAGCAGCGATTATATTTGAAGGTGATAGAGGTGATAAACAAATCATCACATACCTTGAACTCTACTATAATGTAAATAGGTTTGCAAACCTTTTAAAAGAGGATTTTGGAGTTCAAAAAGGGGATAGAGTTGTAATCTATATGCCAATGATTCCAGAAGCTGCTTATGCAATGCTTGCATGTGCTAGAATCGGAGCGATTCATAGTATAGTTTTTGGTGGTTTTTCAGCTGAAGCTCTAAGAGATAGAATCGAAGATGCAGATGCTAAAGTAGTTGTAACAGCCGATGGAGCTTTTAGAAAAACTAAACCTTATATGCTAAAACCTGTAGTAGATGCAGCACTTGAAGGTAAAACACCTGTTGAGAAAGTTTTAGTAGTTGAGAGAAATGAAGAAGATGTTACTTGGGTAGCTGGTAGAGATTACTCATATAATGAACTTATAAAAGAAAAATCTCCTAAATGTGAAGCTGAAGTTATGGATGCAGAAGACCCACTATTTTTGCTTTATACAAGTGGAAGTACAGGTAAACCAAAAGGTGTTCAACATAACCAAGCAGGTTATATCCTTTGGGCTCAAATGACTATGGAGTGGGTGTTTGATGTAAAAGAAAATGATACTTACTGGTGTACTGCTGATGTTGGTTGGATAACAGGTCATACATATATAGTTTATGGACCACTTGCAATGGGTGCTACAACTGTTATGTTTGAAGGTGTTATAACATACCCAGATGCAGGAAGACCATGGAAAATGGTAGAAGAACATAAGATTAATCAATTTTATACTGCACCAACTGCTATAAGAGTTTTACATAAAATGGGGGAAGATGAACCTAAAAAGTATGATATAAGTTCACTTAAAGTTCTTGGAACTGTTGGAGAGCCTATAGACCCACCAGCTTGGAAATGGTACTATGAAGAGGTTGGACAAAGTAAGTGTGCTATAGTAGATACTTACTGGCAAACTGAGACAGGTGGACATATAGTTTCACCACTTCCTGGTGCTACACCTATCAAACCAGCATGTGCAACACTATCTTTACCAGGGATTATGGGTGAGATTTTAGACCCTGAAACTGGTAAAAGAGTTGAAGTTGGAGAGAAAGGTTATATGTGTGTAACAAAACCTTGGCCATCTATGATAAGAGGTGTTTGGGGAGATGAAGAGAGATTTAAAAAGTCTTACTTTGGAGATGTGAAAAAAGATGGTAAAGCAGTTTACTTTACAGGTGATGGTGCTGTTTATGATGAAGATGGTTACATAACCATAACAGGTCGTACAGATGATGTTATAAATGTAAGTGGTCATAGAATGGGAACAGCAGAGGTTGAAGCAGCTATCAAAAAACATGACAATGTAGCAGAGATAGCAGTTGTAGCAAAACCACATGAGATAAAAGGGGAAGGGATATTTGCTTATGTAGTTTTAAAATCTGATGATGGTGTAGCAGATGAAGTTGAGGAAGTTAAAGCTATAAATGAAGTTATAAAAAAAGAGATAGGTAATATCGCTATATGTGATGACATGGTATTTGTCCCTGGGCTTCCAAAAACTCGTTCAGGTAAGATTATGCGTCGAATACTTCGCTCTATTGCCAAAGGGGAAGCTATCACTCAAGATATCTCTACTCTTGAAGACCCTAGTGTGGTTGAAAAAATCCAAAAGTTGGTGGGGTAGTTATGGAGCTTTGTGTAGCCTTAGATTTACCGACTGCAAAAGAAAACCTAGAACTTATCCATAAGATTAAAGAGTATGATGTCTGGCTTAAAGTTGGACTTCGTACTTATATAAGAGATGGGGAAGAGTTTTTAAAAGAGATTAAAAAAATCAATCCAGATTTTAAAATCTTTTTGGATTTGAAACTTTATGATATCCCAAATACTATGGCTGATGCTGCTGAGTCTATCATGGGGCTTGGTGTAGATATGTTTAATGTTCATGCGAGTTCTGGAAAAAGAGCTATGTGTGAGGTTATGGATAGACTTAAAAAGTATGATAAAAGACCCATAGTTTTAGCAGTTACCGCACTTACATCTTTTAGTGAAGATGAGTTTGTAGAAGTTTATAATGATACTATAGCCAAAAAAGCTGACCAGTTTGCAAAAGATGCTTATGATAGTGGTTTAGACGGTGTTGTTTGCAGTGCTTTTGAGAGTGCATCTATAAAAAATATAACAAATGATGATTTTATGACACTAACCCCAGGGATTCGCCCTTTTGGAGAGGATGCAGGGGATCAAAAAAGGGTTGCTGATGTAGCTTTTGCAAAAGATGCAAAGGTCGATTTTATAGTAGTTGGTCGCCCCATATATAAAGATGCTGACCCAGCAAAGATTGTAAAAAAAATACTAAGACAATTTTGATCTAATCGGAATAAACTGTGCAAAATACAAGAGAAAATATTTTAGATGCAGTCTTTAAACTTGTATATATAAATGGTTTTCATGGTACAAGTATGTCTATGATTTTAAAAGAGTGTGGTATCGCTAAAGGATCATTATATCATCACTTTAAATCAAAAAAAGAGATGGTATTAGCAGTTATAAATGAAAGAATTTTACCAAGAATGGTAGAATTTTATAAATTTGAAAAAGTTAAAGATGAACATCCATTAGATACAATAATCACTAATATATTACATATCAGTTCTAAAGATGAGCTGATTTTATATGGTTGTCCTTTGCATAGACTCAATCAAGAAATGAGCCCTTTGGATGAAGATTTTGAACGAGAGATAAACAAAATATATAAAAAAATGAAAACTAGAATCTTTAACCTTTTAGTATATGCAAAACTAACAAAAGAGATAGATATAGACTCTTTATCTGAGTATATCATAGCAACTGTTTGGGGTGCTTTATCTTTAAGCCCAGAACAGTCATCTAAAAAACGCTATTTGTCTACTACTTCTCATCTTACAAATTATCTTCATTCATTAAAATAGACCATTCAGTCTAATTCAAGTAAAATACCTTTATAATGTTACTAGACCAATCAGTCTAATTATTTTAAAGGATAAAAATCATGTTTATCATAAAACAACTAGAAGAAGAAAAAATAAATACAGAGTTACAAATACTTTATAAAAAGATAAAGAGAAGTTTAGGTTTTGTG
>JAADDU010000161.1 GCA_013153755.1 Campylobacterota bacterium
TTGTAGTATGAGTAAAAACACCATTAAAATCTTTTGGTGGATACTCTATATAATGTTCACACCTTTGTATATATATATCATATATCTTTAGATTACTTTTATACTCCGACTTGTTTAGAATCTTGAAAATTTCCATTGCATCTAAAAATTTTTGTGATTTGTAAAGCTCTATCCCTTTATGATACTCATCTAACTCTTTTAGAAGTTCATCTTTAGTATGGTAGAAAAGTGTTTCTTTAGAATCTCTATCAAAATCATGCACTTGCCAAATCTCAATAGGTTCAACTTTTCCTTTTACTGTTACTAAATCTAAAAAACGATATATATAATCTCCTTTTAACTCTGCTTTTGTAAAGTTAGAGATATTTAACCTAGAATTATAATACTTACATAAAGACTCTAACCTAGCGCCAAGATTTATAGCATCACCAATAACAGTATAATCTGAGCGCTTTTTAGAACCCATCTCCCCTACTATAGCCTCCCCGGTATTTAAACCTATACCTATATCTACTATGGGTATATTTGCTTTATCTGCCATCTCTATAACATTTTTAAATTCAAGATTATCTCTTAAAATTACATTTAATTTTTTTAACTCATAAAGCTGTCTTAAACTAGCGATTACTGCTCTGTCTGCATGGTTCTTTACATCAAGAGGTGCATTCCAATAAGCCATGATTGCATCCCCTATATACTTATCAACTGTTCCTTTTTCATCTATGATTATCTCTGTCATAGGTTCCATAATCTCATTCATAAATTTTATGAGAGTTTTTGCATCACCCATAGATTCAGATATATTTGTAAAACCTCTAACATCAGAGAAAAAGACTGTTATCTCTTTTTGTGCACCTTCAAGAGTATTTTCACTATTATTAAGGATATCTTCCATAACACTTGCGCTCACTTTATTTGCAAATTTTCCTTTTATTAGCTCTTTTTGACGAGATTCAAATAAATAATTAACACCTAAAATACAAATCAAAGAAAACAATGCACTTACAAGGGGAAAGATAGAATTTAGTATAATGTACTTTGTAAAAAGTAGATAATAATTTACATACATAACACCAACAAAAGACAAAGGATATATAACCATTAATACTAAAAGAGAAAATCTTGAGTATATAAACACCACAACAAAAACTATGACTAAGATAACTAAAATATCTGCTAATTCACTCCATGTAGGTCTTTTTAGCATATCATTATTTAAAAGGTTATCTATAAGGTTTGCATGAACTTCAACACCTGCTATAACATTATCCATAGGAGTAGAACGCAAATCCATAAGCCCATAAGCAGATGTTCCAATCAAGATAAACTTACCCTCTAAAAGCTCTTTATCAAAACTGTTGTTATATATATCTAGCGCTGAGATATAACGATAACTTTTAAATGGTCCTCTAAAATTTAGATGCAGTCTTGCAAACCTATCTGTTGGTATATAAGTTTTACCAACCTTAACACTCTCTACACCAGCTTTAGAATAATTTAATATCACTTTTTTACTAACAGATGCAATACGATACATCTCAAAAGGTAAAGATGGATATAGTTCATCATCATATTTTATCATCAAAGGTACACTTCTAATTATACCTGTCTCATCAGGAATATTATTCATAAAGCCACTAGAGTAGCCAGCTCCTTGGATGATATCTATATTTGTCAAAACACCTTTTGCTACTGGAACAAATTCTCTGTTTTGTTTACCTTTTTCTATAAATATAGCTGGAATTTGTGGTGCATCATTTGAAGAAGCTTCATTAAAATCAAAGACATAACCAAGTATAGTGGGAGTAGATGCAATGGTTTTTGATAAAATAGCATCATAATCTGGTAAATTAGAACTATCTATACCCCATTTTTTTGCCAAAAGCTTAGGGTTTGTTTTATCTACTTCACTAAAAATTATATCTAACCCAATAATTCCAACATTAGATGCAGTCAAATTATTTAAAATTTGAGCAAACTTATCCCTTTCCCAAGGCCATTGGCCAAGTTGTTTAAGACTTTTTTCATCTATATCTACTATAACTATCTCATCACTAGCCTTTTGTGGTCCACGAAATTTAAAATAAAAATCACGAACCCTATCGTCTAATGATTGGAAATAAGTTGGTAAAAATAAGTAAGCACTACTAATTCCTACACTAAGAATTATAAATAGTGATAATAAAACTCTATATTTTCCATACATAAAAGTTTAATTTTTCAATTTGTTTCTACTTGAAGCTGATAAATACCTTGCAATTCATCCTCACCTTTGTGTGTTGTATAAAAATTACCACCAACTTCACTTGCCATTGGTCCATAAAAAGTACCATTTGCATTTCCTGTTTCATCTACACCATCAGATTGAGAACCATGCATACTATTTTCATTTAATGTCATATCAAAATCTCGACCACTATCATAATCTATATGAAGATTAGCACTATCATCACCAAAATCAACATGCATAGTTGCTTTACCATTTATTATTTCATTATTTAGCATATCTTTAGCTCTATAAATACCAACATAAGAAGACTCACCTTCCATTCCTTCTATTACAGAATTAGTTGTTGGTTCACCTGCTATCCATAAACCATCTACATAATGTGTTGCTGATGACTCACCATCATAATCATCATATTTATACTCAATCTCTACATTCCAAGTACCCCAAGTCATATAATCACCAGCTTTTAAATCATCATTTGTAGCTTCTATAACTCCTGATCTTATATATGGGTCTCTTGTAGTACTATCTGTATCACCAGGAAATACCTCTGCTGATGAGAAACCTATTTTAAAACTTTCTTTTGAAGTATAAGAAATTGGTTTTGAAGCTAAAAATAATCTCCAACTATCCATCTTTTCATTTGCATTTGGTAAATTATTTAATAAAATATATGACTTTTCTGGATCAAAGTTTTCATACTCTTTTATAAATTTAACATAATTATCTGGGTTTAACACAACATCTCCCGTAGCATAACCAGTCAAAATTCTAAAATCACTCTTAGTGGCAGTTTGAGCAGCATCTTGAGTTTTATCAGATATATCTTTTACTATCATACCTGTACTGAAAAAATCTTTTGTTGTATCTATTTGTTGTTCATTTTTCAGAAGTAGTTTTGAGTCTTTATTTGATTTTTTATTTTTACCAAATCTTTTCTTTTTCATTCTACTAAGTTCTTTAGCACTAAATGCTTTTATTTCACCTTTGCCAGCAGGAGAAAGATACAAATAAAATCCTTGTTTTACAATATTTTCTATACCATTTAAACTAACACTTATAGCTCCATAAGTACAGTATATAGCACTTGAACCATCATCACTATTTACGATAGTAAAATTTGTTCCACGGATACCTATAGTTGCTGTTTTTGTTTTTACTTTAAACTTATCTGGTGCGATTTTACCTATCTTTCCAGTGATAGCTCTCATTGCACCTCTAAACATGCCAAACTTAGCAACAGGTTCATTTGAATCTTCAAAAAGATATTCATCTATAGAAAATTCTGAATTTCTACCTATAGTAACAACTGTTTCATCTTCAAAAATGATTTGTACTTTAGCTTTAGCATTTGTAATTATTATATCTTTTTGCAAAAGCTTATCACCTAAATTAAGTTCACTCTTCTTAGCATCTCTTTGGAGATATGCACTCCCACTTAATGCTGTAACAGTAGCTACACTTTTAGCAAACAAAGTTATACCTACTAACAAAGTAAGTAAAATTATTTTTATGAAAAACCTCATAACCTATCTCCTAAAATGTTTTGTTTATACCAGCTGTAATGGTATACTTGTGAAAAGCAAATTTTGCTTGATTTGACCAAACTCTGTTATATGAAGTTTTAAGATGAAATCTTAAGCTTTCTAAAATCTTTGCATTTAATACGCCAGATAACATTCCAGCATTGTCTACCCTTGTTGATCTAAAAAGCGTACTATAGTCTTCATAGGTTCTTCTCCTATACTCTGCAAAAACTTCTGTTGCATAAATAGTTGTAAACTGATTTGCATAAGCTACACTAACTCTGTACTCATCATAATCAACATCTATTCTTCTTCCTTGCTTTTTTTTCTCTCTTAGTCCACTTAAATTTGCTTGAATATAAGAACGGGGAGACAATATCTTTTGTAAAGCATAACCAATTTCATAATGTTTTGAATCTAAATCAGATTGTGCATCTTGAGAAAAATATTTTCTTTGATATTTAAAATGAAGCATACTTTTTAAAGTAGTTGTATGATTATATTCAATTCTTGGGTCTATATATCTTGTACGAAGGTACTCTAAAGAACCTAACTTAAGGATGTCATATCCTAAAACTAACTCAATCATATAT
>JAADDU010000115.1 GCA_013153755.1 Campylobacterota bacterium
GTTCAAGAAACTATCCACAAGTTTTAGTCTTTACAAGAACAAAAGTTAGTGCTGATGAGCTTGCAATAGAGCTTAAAAAAGATGGTTTAAAGTGTGGTATTATCCATGGAGATAAAACTCAAGCAAATAGACTAAAAACTCTAAACCAATTCAAAGATGGTAAAATTAAAGTTCTAGTAGCAACTGATATAGCTTCAAGAGGACTAGATATAGAAGAACTTCCTTATGTCATAAACTATGAACTTCCATCTATACCAGAAGATTATGTTCATAGAGTTGGTAGAACAGGTCGAGCAGGAAGAGAGGGAGAGGCTATATCTCTTTTAGATATATATGAAAAGTATGAGATTAAAGATATAGAAAGACTTATAGGGCTAAAGATACAAAAAGATGTAGTTGAAGGCTTTGAACCAGACCCAAACATACGCAGAAAAGATGTAGAAGATAGAAAACTAAAAAGTGAACATAAAAAAGAGCCTAACAAAAAAGTTAGACACTACAACAAAAATACTTCTAAACTAGCTACAAGCAAGAAAAAAAGAAAAACGACTAAAAGAGATTAGTTCTTTTATCTTGCAAAAATCTAACTTTTTATATAGTTAGATTTCTACATCTTCATCATCAAAAAGTCTATGATACAACAAGCCGTAAACCATATATGCCATAGGTAAAGTCCAAATAAGACCTATACCAAAAGGTATGATACTAAGCAAAAACAAGATACCAATAACTAAAGATAAACCAAAAAACTTAAACCAATGTCTAGAAACAGTCTTTCTAGATAACTCCATAGCCTTCCATGATGTTAAACCTTTATCTATAACTAACATATAAGCAAAGATATAAGAAACACTTAGATAGATTCCCGGTATAACAAGTAGTAAAAAGCCTAAATATATAAGAATACTCATCAGTATATATGTTATTACTATAGGCATTGCCATATTGAAGTACTCAAACATATCTGAAACTTTTATCTCTTTTTTTCTAGCATGAGAAACACCAAACATCATGATACCAACATGGATAGGAGTTGTAAAAATACCAGAGATAAAACTAGCTATGAAACTATTTAGAGATGCATTTGTACTTGGGAAGATAAACTCTAACATAGCATTTAAAAACAGTGCAATAATGGCAAAAATAACAATAGAGCCTACAAAAACACCTTTAACACCATTAGTACGGTTAAAACCCTCTTTTATAACACCACTTATAGAAAAATCATACTCCATTACAAAGCCTTTTTTAGGTATTATACCAATATGTTTAAAAATTATACATTAGATATACTATATAAAGATGATTTTCTTGTTTGTATCAACAAACCAACAGCACTTTTAGTTCATAAGTCTATGATAGATAAAAATGAGATATATTTTGCTATGAAAATACTAAGAGATCAAATAGGACAGTGGGTATATCCTGTTCATAGGCTTGATAAACCGACTTCTGGAGTATTACTTTTTGCTCTTGATAAAAAAACGGCAAGACTTTTAAATGAACAGTTTAGAGAACATTCCATAAAAAAAACATATCTCTGTATAGTGCGTGGTTATACAGATACTTATGGTGTTATCAACCATCCACTAAAAGAAAAACTTGACAAAATAGCAGATAAAAAAGCGACAAAAGACAAAGAAGCACAAAATGCAGTGAGTGAATATGAAACATTAGCTCATACTGAGTTAGATTATGGGATTGGACTATATGATAAAACAAGGTACTCACTTGTAAAAGTTATGCCAAAACATGGACGAAAACATCAGATACGAAGACATATGAAACATATATCTCATCATATATTAGGAGATACAAAATATGGTAGAGGAGAACACAACAAATCTATAAGACAAAGGTATGAGTGTCATCGACTTCTACTTCATGCTTTATCTTTAGAGATTCAACACCCATATACTTTAGAAAAATTAACTTTTAAAGCTCCTTTAGATGAAAAATTTCAATTTATGGTTGATAACTTTTTTCAAAAATAAATTTTATTTACTCATTTTATATATAAAACTAAAAACTTCTGCAACTGCTTTATACATAGCTTCTGGTACCTCTTTATCTAACTCCACTTTAGATAAAAGTTCTATAAGATCTTCATCTTTTTTTATAGGTATATCATGTAACTTAGCTAATTTTATGATATTTTGAGCACTTTTACCATTACCTTTTGCTAACAATCTTGGTGCTGATTCTTTTGAGGCATCATATCTTAGTGCTGCTGCTTTTTTCATATCTTTACTTCAAACCCCATCTTTAAATCATCTATAAATATATCATTATATAATTCTCTTTTATCTGTCACTTTCATCTTAGAGATACGCATCTCTCTTGGTGTTATTTGTAACTCTATAAGCGCACTTCTAAGAGATGAGATGTTATCTTTTATAGTAGTTCTAAACTCATCATCATCTGAATATATCTGTATATTTAACTGGTTTTTTTCATATAATATTAGTTTTAAATTTAGCTCTCCATACTCTTTTAGTTTTAGATTTATATCACAATAAAACTTATCATCGTTAACTTTTTTTATCTCTATATTTCCCTCTTGCAAAGCATCCCATGAAAAAGGTAGATATAAAGATGATGAATCTGATAGATGAGACATAAGTTGATAGTAGTCTATATGCAAAGAGAGTTTATCTATATGTTTTAAAATCTCTGACTTATTTATATGAGAAGAGTCTTGAACCTCTTTAGATGTTTTTAGTAAAAGTGCTTTTAAATCTTTTGATAGTATCTTATCTATCTCTTGCTTACCCTGTGCATCTAAAAGTTTTGACTCTAAAAAAATACCAGAATTTTTGATATTTTCTTTTAAAACTTTAGTATCTACATTTTTTATATCAACGAGAAACTCTTTTAGTTTATCTTCTATGGGAAGTTTTAAATCTATGTTTTTTATACTATTTAACAAATCTTTTATGGTAGTTTGAACATTTCCCAAATCTTTTAATGTAGGATTTGTCTTTAGAAGCTCTAACAATGCTTTGCTAGTAACATTTGTGCTTTTTTGAAATAAAGATTCAAGAATAGAGTTTAAATCCATACCTTTTGTTGTACCAACAAACTCTTTAACAGTTGCATCTTTTAGAGCCTCTGCTAGAGCTTTATTTGTACTTGGTAGTAAGATATTAAATTTTTTATCATTTGATGAGACAATCATTTGATAATTATAGCATGATTTAGTTCGTTTCTTTTGTACTCCAAATAAACACTAATGGTATAAAAAGAAGAGTTAAAAATGTTCCGACTATAAGACCACCTATAGCAACCGTTCCAAGTGGTGCTAATCTTTCTAAGCCTATAGCAGAACCCATAGCTACTGGTAACATACCAGCTGAAACAGCAAATGCAGTCATAAGTACAGGTCGAGTTCTTATACGTATACTCTCAAGCATTGCTTCTGTTTTATTAAGTCCATTCTCCATCTTCTCCATTGCAAAATGGATAAGTAAAATGGCATTATTTACAATGATACCAGATAACAAAATAAAGCCCATCATAGCTGGCATAGAAGTATGGTAATGCATAGATAACATCATCCAAGCTGCACCTATAATAGTTAAAGGGATAGAAACTAAAATCATTAATGAAACTTTAATAGAATTAAACAAAGTAATAAGTGTAAAAAAGATTAACACTAAAGCAAAAGCAATAGCCCCTATCATTCTCTCTGCAGATGCTTTAAACTGTTTTATATCTCCTGTTTGCTCCATAGTTATACCATCTGGAAGTTTTATATCTTTTGAATGTTCTTCAAAGCTATTCATAATATATGAGATAGATGCTTTTTCTCTAAATCCATAAACATTAAGAGTATAGTTTAATCCCTCTCTTGTTATCATAGATGGCTCTGTAGAAGACCTTACTTTTGCGACACTAAAGAGTGGTATTTTGCCTTTTTTTGTCGTTAAAAGTACTGCATCTAAATTTTTTATACTATCTCTTTTAGCCTCATCTATCCAAACTCTTATGCTAAAGTCTTTAGAGTTTTGGAGTCCAAATGATGCTACTTTTGCACCTCTTATGTAAACCTGTATTTGACGAATAATCTCTGCATTACTCAAACCATAAAGGCTGGCTTTTTGTTCATCTACATCTAATTCATAAACTTTTTTATTACTTTGCCATGTTTTAGAAACAGAGACAACACCTTGAGTTTTTTTCATAGCTTTTTCTATCATATCTCCAGCTATTTCTAAATCTTTAAAATTACTTCCAGATAAGGTAACATCAATATTTGCACGAAGACTTGCAAGAGCTGTTGCTCCATAATCAACAACATCTACACTGTAAACATTTTTTATTTTCGATAGTTTTTCTC